>JAIOHV010000144.1 GCA_019912885.1 bacterium | reverse complement strand
CATCCGCTACTTCGACCAGTTGGGAGTCCCCCGGCTGGCCGCGTGACCTCAACTCGCCGAACCGCCGGATGCGGACCCGCTTGTCCGGTGGTGTGGCAGGGGAACTCCGAGGCTATTCCTCGGAGCCCCTATGCCGATTGTCCTGGGTACGCCGAACGTCCGCTCGGCATAAGACCCGCTCCCTGATCCTTCGCTCGCGCTCAGGACAAGCTCTCGCGGTTCGTTGCTCGGGCATGGGGAATGGTCTGGAAGTCTCAAAGTCTGGAGGTCTGAAAGGTCGTCGCCCAACGCAAAGGTCCGTGCGCTGGGGTCCATTGAGTCCATTCAGTCCATCATGTCCATTGCCTATCGACCCGCTCCCTGACGGTCGCGGTTCGTACCGTCTCGATCCTCATGCCTACTTTGTCCGCTTGCGTTTTGGCGCCTTTTCCTTTTTCGGCGACGGCACCTGCCCGCGCGCGATCCGCACGACGCGGCGCGTCGCGGCAAACGCGCAATACAGCACGAGCGCGGCAAGCAGCCATCGCGCAATGTGGAACAGCGCGAGCCAGAATGTGAATCCGCGCGGCTTGAAATCCGCAAGCCCAAGATAGGCGTCGAGCCCGCCGGTGACGCGAAGGCGCGAGGTTTCGTCGTGAATATCCGCGACGGCAAGCCACGGCCGGCGGAAGATGCGCGCGAGGTCGCGGCCGTATTGCAAGCCCGGCAGCGCCCGGTGCACGTAGTCCGTCACATTCAGCGCGAAAAACGCGCCGCCGCGCGGTCCGCCGTCAAGGAAAATTTCGATGCGCGATCGCGGCGGTTCCGGCGGCGTCGCGCGCAGAATCTCGACGCCCGACGGCGTCGTGGACATGAGCAGCAGTCCCGCGTGCAGGTCCAGGAAGTACGGCTTGTCGTAGAGCATCATGCGCACGGGGCCGCCATCGGCCAGAACGCCGGCAAGATCGCCGAGCGCCTCCTCAAGTCGCGGGCGCGCCGCCTCCTGCTCGGCCTCCGGCAGCGTGCCGATGTAGCGATTCGCGTTCGCAACGCTGAAATGTTTCTGCGTGCGAAGGGCCTCGCGCAGGCTTTCGGCGGCGCCGAAGGCCTCCTCGAGATATTTTTTCTGCGAGGAATGCAGTGGCGGATTGCGCAGGTTTTCCACCGTCTTTCTGAAGATCGTCTCGTCCTTCACCTGCGCGACGACAAACCATTCCCCCTCCTTGTCGCGCGAAAAAATCACCTCCGGCCCGACGCCGGCAAGCACCTCGCGCACAAGGAGCGCGCTAAGCTTCTCGCGCAGCTTGTTGTCGCCCATCGCCTGCGTCGGAACGAGCAATGTGAGGAAGGCGTCGGCCAGATCGCCCAGCTCGCCTGACCGGATGCCCGCCGTGTAGGCGCGATCGTCGTTCAAAAAACGCCGCAGCGCCCAGGGGTCGTCGGTTGACTTCGCGGCGAATTGCCTGACGACAGCCTTTCCCGGTTTCGCTTTCAGGATCGCCTCGCCGCGAATGGCGTCGCCCTCCAAACGAAGCTGCAACGCGCCTCCGGCGAAATCGGATTCGGCCGCGAAAAACTTCTGGGTCGCGCTACCCGATTCACCGGAAATGATCGCCGTCGGCGTCAGTACCAACGCACGCACGTCCGCGGGGCCCGACAAAAGGCCGCGCGCGGCCGCGAGGCGATCGCCGTGCTCAACCGCGGCGGAAGGCAGCAGCCCCTTGAAGGCGGAAATGGCATCTTTCACCTCGCTGCTTCCGCCAATAACGATGAGGTTGCGAACGCGCGCGAGGCGCAGCTTATCCGACTCGTAGATGGGGTGTCCGAGGTGCTCGGCCGTCTTGTCGGCGCGCGCGGAGATGATGTCGAGCCCGAGCATCGACAGGAACACGATCGGGCGGCCGAGATCGATGACGAAAAGGCGCGGCACGGCGTCGGGGTCCGTCCAACTCGCGACGTCCGCGGGCGTCATGACGGACACGACGGGCTGGAAAAAGCGGATCGCGTCCCACGCGAACGGCTTGGCGCGAACCGCGTCCAGGATGCCGACGCCGAGCGCGAGCTGCTGCCCGCCGATGCCAAGTTCGGTCAGCACGCGAAACGAGTCGGACGCGATCAGCATCTCCGCCGTGCGGGCGAGGTCGGGCAACTGGACGATCATGCCCGTGTTCGCGGGCATGACGTCGGCCACGTCGATCGGCGCGAAGGCGACCCACGCGCCGGCCGCGGCGATCGCGGCGCCGATGAGAATGACGATGACGTTTCGAATCACCCGGCTCTCCTTTGGGCGCGGCCGATTGGACCCGGAACCCGCGCGGCAGGTTATGAGACGCGACAGGCGCGGGGATCGTCAAGGCGCCGCCGGGACCGCCGGGCCGGAAACGCCGCGAGCGATGCGCCACGCGCACACTCACGCTATTGGCCAAACGCCTTGGCGTGCGTCCGGAAGAGATCGAGACGTTCTGAAGCGCGATCCCGACGCGCGTGTAACCCGGCCCGCGTTGCTCCCGCCGCCCGTTGTTGATAAACAATTCGGTTCATCCGTCGCGCGCCGGCGCATGGCCTTCGTGAGCCGCGCGAATGTTCGAGGTGCGCTTGGAATCCGCCAACGTCGATCTTTCCGTCATCGCCCCGTGCCTGAACGAGGCGCCGAACATCCGGCCGCTTGCCGAGCGCGTCGGCGCGGCGCTCGCGGCGCACCCCGGCGGGTTCGAGCTTGTCATCGTCGACGACGGCAGCCGCGACGCGACGTTCGAGGAGATCGAGCGGGCCGCGAGGGATTTCCCCTTCGTCGTCCCCGCGCGGCACCGCGTCAATCGCGGCATCCCCGAAAGCTGGCGCACCGGCCTTGCGGCATGCCGCGGGCGGCGCGTCGTGACAATCGACTCCGATCTGCAATACCGCCCCGAGGACATTCCGCGCCTGGTGGCGGCGATGGACGAAACCGGTGCCGAGTTCGTGCAGGGATGGCGGCAAACGCAGGTGCGCCGCGGCCTGCTGCGCAAGGTGCTCACGGCGGGGCTATCGGGCCTTTTGAGCGCGATGTTCGGCGCGGGGCATCTGCGCGACAACAAAAGCGGCTTCGTGCTTTACTCGCGCGACGCGCTCTCCCGCGTTCTCGACTACCGCCGCCCCTTCCGCTACTACCAGCATTTCATCGGCATCGCGGCCATCGCGCACGGCCTGCGCATCGCCCAGGTGCCGATCGTGTTCGACGAGCGCGCCGCGGGCGAAAGCTTCATCCACGATCCGTTGCGCTTTTCGATGCGCGCGCTCGCGGACCTGCCGCGCGCGGTGATGGAGTTCGGCGTGTTTCGCCGGCGCGCGGCGGCGGTGAGGGACGCCTGATGTGCGGCATCGTCGGCATACATGATTCCCGCCCCGACGCGCCGCGCCCGCTGGCGCGTATGATTGAGCTCATCACGCACCGCGGCCCGGACGAGGAGGGCGCGTGCAACCTTGGCCCCGTCAGCCTTGGCGTTCGGCGGTTGAAGATCATCGATCTGGTGACCGGCCGGCAGCCGATGACCAGCGAGGACGGCCGCGTCGTTGCGGTTTACAACGGCGAAATCTACAACTTCCGCGCGCTCCGCGACGAGCTTGTCCGCGCGGGTCATGTCTTCCGGACGAAGACCGACACGGAGGTGCTCGTCCACGGCTACGAGCAGTGGGGCGAAGGTCTCATCGGCCGCCTGAACGGCATGTTTGGCTTTGCGATCTGGGACGGAGAACGCCTTTTGCTCGCGCGCGACCGCATGGGCGAAAAGCCGCTGTACTACGCGTTCGAGAACGGGATGCTCGTGTTCGCCTCCGAGATCAAGGCGATCCTGCCCGCGTTCGAGTCCGCGCCCGATGTCGACGAGGAGTTCTGGGTTTACGACACGCCGGTCGAGGGACGCACGCTCTTTCGCGGGATCCGCGAGCTGCTTCCCGGCCGGCGACTGATCTACGACGGCAAGGATCTGTCGGTCGAGCCGTATTGGGACATCCCCGCCTCGCCGCCGTCGGAGGCACCCGTCGAGCGGCTGGCCGAGGAATTGCGCGAACTTCTGATCGACGCGGTGAACATTCGCCTGATGAGCGATGTGCCGCTCGGCATGTTTTTGTCCGGCGGCATCGACTCCGCGGCGATCGCGTGCATCGCGAGGCCCGGGACGGTTTACACGTGCCATTTTCCGCTCGGGGCGAAGTTCGACGAGCTGCCCTTTGCGCGGCTCGTCGCCGAGCGCATCGGCGCACGCCACACGATCGTCACGCCGACGGTCAACGATTTCAAAAAGCGCCTGCCGCGCGTGATCTGGCACGTCGATCAGCCGATCGCCACCGCCTCGACGATCAGCGAGTTCATGCTCGCCGAGCGCGCGTCCGCCGACGGCATCAAGGTGATCCTCGGCGGACAGGGCGCCGACGAAATCTTCGGCGGCTACGTTCGATACCTCTTCATGACCGGCGGCGACGCGCCCGGCGCGCCGGAGCTTGCCAATTATCGAAGCCTCGCGGCGTATTTCGAAAAAGGCGCCGGACTGCCCGACGACGCGGCGCGTTATCACCGCCTCGTGCGGCGCGCCGCGCCCGCCGACGACACGCCATACGAAAACCGCCTGCGCCGTTTTTTCTCGCGCCACGACGCGCTCATCGACAAGATCGGGCACGCCGACGCGCGGCTGTCCCTGCCGTCGCTCCTGACCATGAACGATCGCGCGTGCGCCGCGTTCGGCCTCGAGAATCGCTGCCCGTTCCTCGATCACCGCGTCGTCGAGTTCGCTTTCCGCCTGCCGCCGGCGGCGAAGATCGACGGATTGCGCACCAAGAGCGTGCTGCGCCTTGCCTTGCGCGGCATCGTGCCTGACGAGATTCTCGACCGGCGCGACAAAATGGGGCTCGTCGTGCCGTTTCATCAGTGGCTGAACGGCCCCCTGAATGCGTGGGCGGCCGATCTCGAGGCGAGCCTCGCGCGGCGCATTCCGTTACCCGACAACAACACGGGCCGAGGCGAGTTCGACCGCTCGCGCTACACGCGCGTTTGCCTCGAGCTCTGGTTCCGCCAGTTTTTTCCGGATTACGTTCGTGCATGAGGTGGCGGTTGTCGTGCCGGTGAAAAACCGGCGCGAGATGGTCGTGCGGGCGATCGCGTCCGTCCTCGGCCAGACCGCGCCGCCCTCCGAGATCGTGGTCGTCGACGACGGCTCCACCGACGGAACCGCCGACGCCGTGCGCGCGCTGGGCGATCCGCGCGTGGCGGTCATCCCGTCGCGCTCGGCCGGCCCGGCGGGCGCGCGTAACACCGGCATCGACGCGACGGCCGCGCCCCATATCGCGTTTCTCGATTCGGACGACACGTGGGAGCCGGGCAAGCTCGCCGCGCAACTCGATCTGCTCGACCGCGCGCCGGCGGCCGGTCTCGTGTTTTCGGACGCCTGGATTGTCCCCGCGAGCTTTCGCGGCCCGACGGTTTTTACACGGCAGCCGCCGGCATGCGGCGACATCGAATTTCGTCTCCTGCTCGACAACTTCATCCCGACGTCCACGGTGATCGTGCGCCGTGATGCCTTGGGCGACCTTCGTTTCCGCCCGGAATTTTCGCCGGCCGAAGACTACGATCTGTGGCAGCGTCTGATTGTCGGCACGAAGGCCACTTTCGTGCCGAAGGCGCTGGCCGTGTATCGCCTGCATCGGGGGCAGCTCGGCGCCGATCTGCCGGCGATGTACCGCGCGACGCGCCGTGTCGTCGCCGAGGCAAGCCGCGCCGCAAGTCTGTCGCCGGCGCAAAAGCGCGCGGTGGATCGGCGCATGTATCGCCTGTCGATGGCCGCGCGCCGCGCGGCCGCGCGCCGGGCATGGACGCCGGCCTATTGAGCGCGCGCGCCGGGCGACGGAACCGAGCGGGCCATCCGGACGTCGAACGATCATCCGACGACCGGCCTTGACAGCCCATGGCGATTGCTCATTGATGAATGCTTGATGCGTTGACACGCGGAATGTAGGGTCCAAATTTCGATTCCACATGGCCGAAACCTCCGAAATTCTTGAAAAAGCGTCCTCCGGTGATCTGGCCGGAGCGGATCTGTCGCGCGCGAACCTGAAAAACCAGGATTTGTCCGGCGCGAAACTGGCCGGCGCGAATCTCGCGCGCGCCAGGCTGGCCGGCGCAAACCTCGCCGGGGCGGATCTTTCCGGCGCGGATCTTTCCGGCGCGAACGTTTCCGGCGCGAACCTTAACGGCGCCAAATTGGCGGGCGCCAGACTCGGCCGCGCGTCGTTCGACGGCTCGGACCTGACCGGCGCCGATTTTTCGGGCGCCGAGGGCGATCGCGCGGGTTTCCGCAAGGCCACCGGCGAAGGCGCGAACTTTCGCGAGGCAAAGATTCCCGGCGCCGCGTTCAGCAATGCCGCGCTCGTCGGCCCCGATTTCACGGGAGCCGACTTGACGGACGCCGATGCCGCGGACATGACGGTAAAGGGCGGCCGTTACGCGGGCGCGACCCTGTCCGGCGGTGTCTATCAAAACGCCATATTCGAGGCCTGCGACTTCGCCGCGATTGCCGGCGAGCGCGCGGATTTCTCCCTCGCGACGATCAGGGACGGCACATTTGCCGGCGCGCGTCTCGCGGAAGCGGACTACTCGAACGCGCTTCTGGAACGCACCTCGTTCGCCGACGCCGACCTGACCGGCGCGCGTTTCAACATCAGCGACCACCTCGAGGTGAATCTGACCGGGGCGACGCTGGACCGCGCGAGCTTCAAGTCGGTCTCGGGGTACACGGAGGAGGAAATCGGCGCATTCGCGGAGCGCGGCGCTCGCGTCGATCGCTTCGTCATCCGCCGCGCCCTCCGCTTCGTGCGGCGCAGCCGTCCCGCGCAGGCTGTCCTTCTTGCCGCCGTCGTTGCTCTCGGATTCGGTGTTCAAGCCTGGCTCGCCAACCCGGAAAACTGGTCGTTCGCCAAGCTCGATGAGCGCGGGCAGGAGGCGCGCGATCGCGGCGATTACGAAACGGCGCGACGCTATTATCAGATTGTCGTCCGCAAGTACGCGGCCAATCCCTTGCGCGTCGCGCAGGCGATGAACGCCATTGCGTCGACCGCGCTGGACCAGAGAAAGGTCAGCGAGGCGCGCCGGCTCTTTCAGGAGGTCATCGACACCTTCCCGGATCAGGACAATGCCCTGCTCACCGCGGAATTCGGCATGGCCGCGACCTACGCGGAGGAAGGTAAATTCGAGGAGGCGATCGAGCGATACAAGGCGTACGCGGAGAAATGGAAGGATTTCCCCCAGGCGGCCGACGCGCACGACCGCGTCGCGCGCATCTATGTCCGGATCAACGAGTTTGAAAAGGCGGAAGAGCAGTATCGGCTGATCATCGAAAAGTACGCCGCGGACCCGAACATCATCCTGCGCGCGGAATTCGACGTCGCCAACCTGTTTCTCGAGAACGGCCGCGTGCGCGAAGCCGTCGACCGTTACCGGAAAATCGCGGAGGCCTACGCCGACCGACCCGACACCGCGTCGCGCGCGTTCGCCGGCGTCATCAACGGCCTGGTGACGATGAGCAAGCTCGACGAGGCGCGCGAAGTTCTCGCGCGGATGCGCGAAACCTATCCCGATCAGACCGACAACCTCGTTCAGGCCGAATCTCAGATCGCAAACGTCGAGGCGGTCATCGGCGATCCGGGCAAGGCCGAGGAGCGATTCCTGGCGATGCTCGAGCGCCTGGGCGGCGATTCGCAGGCCCGATGGGTCGGATCAAGACTGGCGCAGCTTTACACCAACACCGGCCGGCCCGGCATGGCGCTCGAACTCTACGACCGCCTCATCGATCGCTTCCGCGACCGCCCCGCCGAGCGGGACGATCTCAAGATCGAACAGGCTCAGGTGCTCATCCTCGTGGATCGCGTCAACGACGGCGTCAACGCCCTTCGCGCGGTCGCCAACGACGCGGTGGAAACCGATCAACGGCGGCGCGCCACGGTGCAACTGGCCAATGTGCTCGCGCAGCATCGCCGCTACGACGAAGCGCGACCCATCTTTGTCGAGCTGACCGAACTCGGCAAGAACGATCCCGCCACCGCGTCGCAGGCCTTCGTGGGACTTGGACACATCGCGCTCGAAACCGGGCGCTTCGACGAGGCGGCCACGCAGTTCGAGCGAGCCATCGACGTCGCGCACGAAAATGGTGACAAGTTCCAGGCGTTCGGTGCCCTGCGCCGCCTGTGGGAGGAAGCGAAAGATCCCAAAAAAGAGTTGCAGACGCTTGAACGCATCCGCGAGACGTTTCGCGACGAGCCGAACTTCGAGAGCCTGATCGACGTCCTCTTCGCCGATTATTATCGGCGCGCCGGCGATATCGACGCCGCCAAGGAGGCGCTGCGCGCGGGTGCGGACACGGACAACGCCAATCAGGCGGCGGCCGCTCTCTCCACGCTTGTGCGGCTGTTGACCGAGACGGGCGATCTCGACGGCGCCAAGCAGGTGCAGGACGAGATCAACGCGCGATTCCCTAACAACACCGGGGCGATTCTCGACGCGCAGATCGCGCGCGCGCAAAGCCTGCTGGCGCGCGGCGACGAAGACGAGGGCATCGCGTTGTACGAACAGGTGACGCAATCGGGCGACGCCGCGCGGAGCCGCCACGCGTTGTTGGCGCTCATGAATCACCACGCGCAAAAGCGCGATATCGGAAGCGCGCGGCGATACTACGATCGCCTGATCGAAAACGCGCCCGAAGCTTCGCACGAGGCGGTCACCGCGCGACTGACGTTCGCCAGCGCGTTGCGCACGGCCGGACTCGGGGACGAAGCCCTGAAACATTATCAGGACATGGCGGAAAGCGGCTTCGGCAAGCAGGTCCGCGCATGGGCGCTCGACGGCATCGCCGGCATTCACGTCGACCGCAAGCAGTACGGCGACGCCGAGGCGCTCTACCGAACGATTGTCGAGGAGTTTCCCGGCGAAATGTACGCGCGCGACCGCTTCCGGGCGCACATCGGACTGGCCACGGTTTACGAGGCCAAGCGCAACTACGCCGAGGCGGAACAGGAATACGAAAAGGCGAGCGAGCTGGTTTCCGACGCCGAAAGCCGCGGCCAGGCCCGCGCCGCGCTGGTACGCGTGGTCGCCGACTCGGGCGATATCGCGCGCGCCGAGCAGATGGTCGACGAGTTCGAAAAGAGCGCGTCGGCCCATCCCTCGCAGATCGAGCAGGCCCGCCTGTCCGTGGCGACCGCGATGAGCACGCAGGGGCGCAAGGACGAGGCGCTGCGCCGCCTGGAGTCGATTATCAAGGAGGTCGATACGCCGTCGGCCCTGGGACAGGCGCTCACGACGATGGCACACACCTACGCGCAGGTCGGCAGGATCGACGACGCGGTGCGTTCCTTCGAGCGACTCGAGACGGAATTTCCCGGCGATCCCGCGGTGTTCGAAACCGCGCGTTTCGGCAAGGCGCAGGTGTACCTGGGCGCGGGCCGGCTGGATCGGGCCGCGCGCGAGTACGAGGCGATCCTCAAGGGCGACGAGCGCCCGTCGGTGCGCTTGCGCGCCAAGGCGGAACTGGCCGCGCTGCGCGCGCGCGAGGGCCGCTTCGACGAGGCTCGCCTGGCCTACGAGGAGATCCTGGCCGAGCACGCGGACAACCTCGAGGCGGTGGCGGCGGCCAACCGCGGCATGGGCGCCATCCTCCGGACGCAGGGCCGATACGACGAGGCGATCGAGGTCTGGCGGCGCAATGCCGGCGAGAAATTCGAGGAAGGCGTCCGCGTGGAGGCGCTTTCGTCGATCGCGAATCTCAGCACCGAGCTTGGCCGGTTCGCCGAGGCGCAAAAGGCTTACGAGGAAATCGAGGCGGTCTCGCCGGGCTCTCGCGGGCTCGCGGCGAATTCGAAGTTCGGCCAGGCGCAGGTCTTGCGGCAGAACAACCAGTTCGAGGACGCCGCCAGTCTCTTCGCCGAGGCGGCCAAGGAGGCGCCTGACCGCCAGACGCGTGGCAACGCGCTGATCGCCGTCGCGCAGATCCAGGCGCAGCTCGGCCGCAAGGACGTCGCGCACGAGCAGTTCAACGAGATCGTCGAATCCTTCGCGGGCGTGCCTTCGGTGGTCGCGCAGGCGCGTTTCGGCCGCGCCGAACTGCTGCGCACGGATAAACGCCTGGACGAGGCGTTCGCGCTCATGGATCAGGTCGCCCAAAGCGCGCAGGAAGAGAGCGAGCGTATCCAGGCCATGAGCGCCATGGCGCAAATCCGGCTGGAGCAGGGCCGCTTCGACGACGCCGTGGCCGACTACGAACGGATGCTCAAGGCCTTCGAGGGCAACGATTCCGTGCGTCTCGACGCGCTCGGCGGCATGGCCGACGTGTACCGCCGCCAGGGAAAGATCGAACGCGCCCTGGCGACCTACCGCCGGGTTCGGGCCGAGGCGCCCGACGAAACGCGGCGCCTATGGGCCGACTCGGCCGTCGCGAGGATGCGCCTGGAGCGCGGCGAGCACGACCAGGCCATTCGTGCGTATCAGGCGATCGTCGATGAATACGGCGCGAACAAGGCCGCGCGCCTGGATGCGCGGATGGGGATCGCGGAGGCGCTCAAGGAACAGCGGAAACTCGGCGAGGCCGAGAAAATGTTCCAGGCCGTCGTGGACGAGGCGCCGGAAAGCCCGCAGGCTTATTGGGCGATGATGGGCACGGCGCAGATCGCCGGCGAAAAGGGCGCGTTCGACAAGGCGCAGGCGATCTACAAGGAGGTCGGCGAGCGATTCGGCCAGAACGCGCAATCCGTCGCCGACAGCAAGATGAATCTCGCGAATCTCTTGCGGAGCGGAAACAAGAACCGCGAGGCCCTCGCCGCGTATCAGGAGATTCTCAAGGAGTTTCCGAACACACCCTACGCGGGCTGGTCGCTCGGGGCGATCGCGCAGATTCATCTGGGCTTCGGCGAATACGACGCCGCGCGCGAGGCTTACAAGCGGATGATGGAGACGTTCCCGGCGCATCCCGAATTCACGGAGCAGGCGCGCATGGGCCTGGCGGAGGTGGAAAACCAGGCCGGAAATCGCGAAGCGGCGCTCGCCGCCTACCGCGAGATCGTCGACAAGGCGCAGGATCCGGAGGCCGCGATGCGCGCCCGGCTCGCCATCGCGCGCTCGCTCATGGCGGTCGAGGAGTACGCCGAGGCGCGCAAGATTTTCGAGGAAATCGCCGGCGCCGCGAAGGTCGAGCCGAGCCTGAAGCTGCAAGCCAGCCTCGGTGTCGGCGAAACCGCGATGGCCGGCGGCGATTCGCGCACCGCGCGCCGCGTTTTCGAGGAGGTCGCCCGGGAGGCCGGCGATCGCTCCGAGGCCGGCAGCGCGCTGCAATTGCTGGGACAGGCGCTCGTGAATCTCGGCGAGTTCCGCGAGGTCGAGAACGTCATCCGCGAGATCAAGAGCCGATTCCCCGGCGACCAGAACAGCGTCATCAACGTGCGTCTCGCGCTTGTCGGCAAGTTGCGCGAGGAAAGGCGTTTCGACGAGGCGATCGCCAAGCTCGATCCGCTCATCAAGGAATACGAAGGCCAGCCGCAAACCGCGTGGGCATTGCATGCCAAGGCGCAAATCCTCTCGCACCAGCGTCGCACGGACGACGCCAACGCCGTCTACGAATCGCTCATCGAGGAGTATCCGAACAATCTGACCTCCCTGATCGACGCGCACCTCGGCATCGCGCGCAACCTTCACGAGGGGGGCCGGGGCGACGACGCTCTCGATCGATATCGCATGGTCGCCGAGAAGTGGCCCGACTATCCGCAGACGATCTCCGCGCTCAATCAGCTCGCCCAGCTCTATCAGGAACGCGGCAACGACGAGGCGCTCGAGGATGTCCTCAAGCGCACGCTCGCCATGGACGCCGCGGACGCGAATACCAAATCGAACGCGGCGATCACGCTGGCGGGCCTCTATGGGCGAAAGCACCGCATCCGCGACGCGCTCGCGCAATACGAGATGATTTACACGCGCTGGCCGGAAACCAACCAGGCGGCGTGGGCGATGTCCTCGGCCGCGCGCCTGTTGAACGAAAACGGCGAGCAGGCCGCGGCGGTGAAACTCCTCGAGGATCTCATCGCCAAATACCCGGCGACGCACGAGGCCGTCGTCGGCGCCAAGGCCGCCCTGGCGCAGATTTACGAGCGATAAGCAATTGGGAATTGGGAATTGCGAATGGGGAATGTCATCGCAATGCCGGGCTCCGAATGACGACGGCCGGGCGCGTCAGAGCCACGCGCGTCAGCAAGCGGCCGTGCGGTTCGCACAAGAAGCGGGTTGCCCGGAAAGAACCACGCCGCAACTTACGACGGCATTCCCAATTCCCAATTCCCCATTCCCAATTCACTTGAATGACCAAATCCCGAAGCTCTTCCCGTGCAGCGGGTGCGTACGAGCCTTGTCGGGCGTCGAGAACGCGGCGGCGACCGCCGAATCGTCAAGCGGCGTGAACGCGGCATAGCCCGTGTCGCCCACAAGGTCCGCGCGCAGAAACCCGAACGCCACAAGCGTCTCGCCGACGGGCAGGCTCACCAGGCGATAGTCCTGGCGCAAACGCGGCTCCTCGTAGATGCGGTATTGCACCGGTTCGAGCGCGTTTTCGTGAACCCACTTCGCAAAGCCGTCGGGCGTGCGTTCGTAGGCGCTCGGCAGCACCATCACGATTTCGGGCCGCGTCGAAAGCGAATACGCGTGGTCATATTTCTGGTGTCCGACGACGCCTTTGGTCATGTCGAGTTCCATCTTCGCGATATTCGGCTCGACAAGCCCCATCATGTCGTGGATCGATCTCTCCGAAAAAAATCCGACGGCGCCGATCGGCAGCGTCGCGATGGTCGCATCCGGCGGCGTGTGCTCGCCAAGCTCGCGCCCGACGTCGGCGAAGTGCCGCACCACACGTTGCAGATCGCGGTGGATGAGCCCCTGGAACGTGTAGAAATACGCGAACACGTTCAGGACCAGCACGAGGCCCGCCGCGCGCGCAAAGGCTTTCGCCGCGAGCGGTTTGGGGTCGGTTGTCTCCATCTCCACGTCGTCCGTGCGCGCGCGTCCCAAATGCCAGAACGCCAGCGTCACCGGCGCGAATTCCGCGAAGAAAAAACGATGGAACGGGTAGAAGTCGCCGCCGACGCGCACGATGTACAACCCGTGCAGCGCCGCAAGGCCAAGCGCCAGCCACACCAAACGCGGCAGGTTCCGCACCGGTTTGGGCCGCGTCACGGCGATGACAGCGATCAGCAAGGCGGCAACGGCCATCAGCGCGTTCGGCGCAACCAGGAAAGCGAGCGCCGCCGGCGCGATCGCCACCCACGCGCGTCCGCGCGTCGACAGCCGCCATGCGCGATCGGCGAAAAGCGCCGCGAACGCAATCGGCACGAGCGTGCCGAACCACGCGACGCGCAGATACGTCAGACCCGCGTGCAACAGCGCGGCGCCGCTTCCGCCGACCTTGGCGTAGAACGTGTTCGGCATGAGCTGGCCGAAGTACGACCATCGCCACAGCCAGTAGCCGCCAAAGAGCGCCACGACGATGGCGCCGTAAAACACGCCGCGCGCCGCGCGATCGCGATTGAACGGAACGAGCCACGAGAGCCCGAGCACCGGCGCGATCAACATGCCGTCCGGATGAAAAAGCCCCGCCGCCACCGTCGCGAGCGCGCTTTTCAAGGGCCAGCGGCCGAGGTGCTGCTCGTCCAGGTGCCCCATCAGCGCGGCAAGCAAGCAAAGCGCCATCGGCGCGGTTTCCATGCCCGCCCACGCCCACACAAGGCTCGTCGCCGAAAGTGCGAGGAACGTGGCGACAAACGCCTCCGGCTCGCCGGGGGGCCGTTTTCGCGCGTGCGTCGTGTGACGCCACGCGATCGCGACGACGCCCGCCTGCGCGAGTAGGGAGATCGCCACGGCGACAAGGTCCACGCGCTTGACGCCGAATGCGGCAAACGGCGCAAGAAGCGCGATGAGCGCGACGCTCGTTCCGCCCTCCACGCGCTCGCCTTCATTGTAAACAAGCCCCAGCCCCGCGCCGGCGTTTCGCGCGTAGCGGTGCGTGATGTAGGCGTCGTCCACGGGGCGCAGGAAGTCGATCGGGTTACTCGGCCGCGCCAGCGAGAGCAACGCAAGCAGCGCCTTCGCGCTGATCATCGCAAAAAGCGCAAGCACGAAAACACGCCGCGCGGTCAGCATGCGCTCGCTCCCGTTGCCCCGGCGCAACGCTCATTCCGTGCCCGTGCCCGTGCCCGATGGGCCGGCCGGTCGCCGGTCAGCGTTCGCCGGTCGCCGGTTTTCATCGCGCCGCCTCGGTCAACGGCGCTGGCCGCGGCGGACGTTTGCCGCGCAGCACGCCGCGCAGCGCGGGGAAAAACATCGCGAACGCGAACGACGCGGGGAATGACAGCCAGTGTGCCACGTGCACGTTCGCGTTCCCCGGCCACGAGGCGCCGTAGTGCAAAAGGCCGCTCGCAAGCGAGAATGTCGCCAGCGTGATGCCCCAGCGCCGCGCGTACGCGGGATCGTTCGCGCCCGCGTCGCGCCTGGCGGCAAGGCGCTTCACCGTCACGGTCACAAGCGCGAGCACGGCGGCAAGAACGGGAAACATCATGATCGGGCGGTTGAAGAAGATGACGAGGATTTCCATGAAAAGCCAATGCGAAATGAAAAACAGGAACGATTCGCGGCCGATCAGCTCAAACCACCGCGCCGCGCGCGAGCGGCCCCGATACCACCAACGCAGTCCCAGAAACAAGAGTCCCGCCGCGCCCAGGTAACGAAGCACGTAATCGCCCTTGCCGCGGAAGTAGAAGTCGATGAGGTTCCGCTCGATGAAAAACGGAACGAAAAACGACGCCGCGAACGACACGAAAAACAGCGCGGCGAGCGCCGCCGTCACTTTCGGCTTGGCCGCGTCGCGCGCGATCACCCCGCCCACGAGCGCGAATCCCGCCCACGGCAGCACGGAAAAATGCACGAAGAGGAAGCGATCCCAAATCGGCAGCGCGGTGAGATCGGCGAGGAACGCGAGGTAGCGCGCCATCAGGTCGCCGTGCGGATAATCCGGCCGCAAGCCCCGTTGAAACTCGAGCGAACTCACCGTGATGTGCCCGTGCGCGATGTCCGGCGGCGTCACGGTGTATCCGAAGGCGATGCCGAAAAGCAAAAGCGCGATCGCGATGATCGACCACGCGGGCCAGCCCCGGCGCAGCGGGATGTATGTCAGAAGCGCTGCCGCCGCGATGCCCTGGAAGATGTCCATCAACCCGACGGACATGCGGTTCAGGTTGTAGGCGACGGCCAGCCCCGCAAGCGCGACGTTCGTGACGAGATACGCGCGCGTCGGCCCAAAATCCGTCTTGCTCGCGTTCGCCTTCACGTAATGCCAGACGTTCAGTCCCGTCGCCATGAAAAACAGTGCCACCGACAACTCGCCGACGATGACAAGCGGATAGAACATCGGCGCGCGAAACGACGGCACGCCGACCTGAAATCCCACGTGGCCGTAAGCCATCAGAACGCACGCGAGCCCCTTGGCGAAATCGATGTCCGCCTCGCGCGAGGGCGCCGGCGGTTTTCTGGCGGCGTCCGTGCTCATCTCACGATGACGTTCGCCCGGACGCCGGCGCGTCCTTCGGCGGGACGATATGGGTCCAGCGCGCGCGCAGCTTCGCGCGCAGGTCGGGGAAGACGAACGCGAACGCGAACGCGGACGCGAACGCGAACAGGCGCGAGACGGGGAAGGCGCGCCCCGAAAGGACGACGCCGAACACGAACGTCACGAGCAGCACGGCCATCGCGCCGCCGACAAAACTCGCGCGCTTGCTGAAACGCTCGCGCAACCGCGCGAAAAGCGGCAGCGTCACCGCCGTCGCCGCGACGATGATCACGGCGCGCGTGTACATGCCGGACTTCGGCAAAAGGAAAAGCGACATGACGATGAGGAAAAAGTGCAGGATCAAAAACAGCAGCGATTCCAGCCCCGCGAACTCGAGCGCCCCGAGCAGACGGTTTTTCCCCGCGCCGCGATACAGGTGACGCATTACCAGGAAAATCAGCCCCGACGCCGCGCCGGTCTGCAGCACGTACCCCGGCACGCCGCGCAGCATGAGCTGGAACATGTCGCCGAAAAACGCCTGCGGAAGCAGGAAGGAGCCGGCGATCATCGCGACGAACAGCGCGCCGATCGCGATTTCTCCCTCGCGGGTGCGCGTGCGGTAGAGCGCCGCGCCGATGAGGAAAAACACAATCCAGGGAAACAGCGAGAAGTGCGCGAAGAGCTGTCGTTCCCAAAGCGGCATCGCGAGAATCGCCTCGCGCGTCGGCTCGAGATTCATCCGCACCGGCCAGTAGATCGCGTACGCGACGCCCGCGAGCACGAGATACACCCAGGCGGGCGGGGAGAACCGCGCGACGAGAAACAGCACGGCGGTGCAGATCGCGACGCCCTGAAAGATATCCGGCACGCCGAACAGGATCGACATGACCGAAAAGTTGTACGTGTAGCCGAGGAAAAACAGCACGGCCGCGCTCGCGAGGTAAAACGGCGTCATCGAAAAGCCGGGCTTGCCGCGGTTGCGGTCGACGAACGTCAGCACGTTCATGCCGGAGGCGACAAAGAACATCGGCCCGGAAAAATCCATGATGTAAAGGACGATCTTGTCGAACGCGGATAGCGACGGCAGCCCCGCCGGCAGTGCGCGCATCGCATGGCCGACGAGCATGAGGTAACAAGCCAGTCCCTTGAGCAGGTCGATTTCGTGATAGCGCTGGAAACGGGGTTCGAGGGTGGCCATGGGTTAGGAGGAGTGAGGATTGAGGATTGAGGACTGAGAGAAATCGCAAGGGCGCAATTGTGCTCGACGATTGGGCTGTGGTGGTCTGCGGCTCATCATCCGGAACGAAATATAGAACACCCGCACCGCGAACGGTATCGCCAAAGCATGGCTGCGATGGACTCGATCCTCAATCCTCGATCCTCGATCCTCAAGCCGACGCGTAGCGTCGGCGAAGCCGCTCGCGCAACCAGGGATGAAGAAACGCGAAAGCGTAGGCCGACGGGAACGCCACGAGCATCGCGGCGCCCGGGCCAAATCGCGCCATCACGAAAAGTCCCGCCACAAAACTTGCGCCAAGAAGCGTCGCCATCAACGCGACGCCGTGCCTTGTCGCCATCACCTTGTCGCGCAGGGCGGCGATCGAATGCAAAGTCGAAAACGAAACCACGAGAACGATGAGCGCGCGCAGCCACAGGTTGAGCCCGGCGCCGCGCGCCAGCAGAAGCAGCGCCAGCACGCCCAGGTGATGCACGAGGAACAAAAACGACTCGCGCCCGGCGTATTCGATAAGCCCGCGCGCGTGCCCCGGCTCGCCCGCCGGATAAATCCGCCGCAACGCGAACATCAAAAGCGCGGACGCCGACACGAAACGCATCGTGTAGGTGCCGCTGGCGCGCATCAGCATCTCGTATTTGTCGAGATACACCACCGGCCGCATCGCGATGTCGGAATAGACCAACATGGCCGCGAAAAACACGGCGAGCGCGACGAGCCACGCGCGCGATCGCACGCGGTAGAGCAGGGCGCCGATCACCACCATGCCCGCCCAGGGAAAAAACGCGAAGTGCAAAAACCAGAAACGCGCGACCCAGGGAAGCCGGCGGAACGCTTCCTCGGTCGGCGGAACCAGCGCGTGCGCCTGGCCCGAGATATTGAAAATGGCGTACGCCACGGCGAACAGCAGCCAATTTGGCGCGCCGGCGCGAAGCAACACGTACGTCAGCGCCGTGCCCATCGCGACGCCCTGAAAGATGTCCGGAACGCCCAGGTGCGCCGTGCCGAGCGCGAGCGCGTACGTGTAACCGAGGAAAAACAGCGCGGCAGCGTTGGCGAGATAAAAACGCGTCGCCGAAAAATCCTTGCGCTTTCCGTATCGCTCAAAAAACTGCAGCACGCCCACACCCGCGGCGACAAAAAAAATCACCGCGCCAATGTCGATCGTCAAAACGAAAAGTTGCGCGGCAAACGGCATCGGCGCGCCGCCGGCATCGGCGATCGTTTCCTGCACGCGCAGCGGATGGGCGAGCACCATCGCGACGCATCCCATCCCGCGCCAGAAGTCGATGTCGCCAAGGCGTGCGCGCGTTTTATCCGGCGGTGGCAAGGAGGCCATTGTCCCTCAAAAAGCGTGCGAGGTTTTCCGCGTACCACGGCATGACGTAAGCCGGCGGATGGATGTCCCGATACTCCCGCGCGCGGTCCTCGGCCGATAGCACGAGCGTCGGCACGCCGCCACGCCCGGCGTAGTCGTGATAGTTTTCGACGACGGACCCCGGCCCGACAAACACCGCTACGCGCACCTCCCGCGCGCGGGCCGCGGCGATAAGCGCGTCAAACCCCGCCAGTCCGCGCTCGTGGGAGTCGATCGTGCCGAGCCACCCTTCTTTTCGCTCGTACAAATAGGCCAGCAACGCCAGCCGGTAGAGCGCGACCTTCGACGCCAATGACACGTGATACGACGGCACCCGCGGGTCGTTTCCGTCGAACGTCCAGATCACACTCAGCAGATTCGGCAGCAACGCCGGATCGCGCGCAAGATACGGGGCCAGGCGCGATCCGCGCAGCATCGGGCGGGAATAAAAATTCGAGGGAGCGAAAAGGACAAGGTCCGGATCGTACTTTTCGAGTGCCTGCCGCCCGACGATCGCCATCTGTTCCGGCGCGTAACCCGGCGTGCCGAAGTTCCACACCTCGTAGCGCCCCGGCTCCATTTCGTTCAGGGCTTGTTCGAGCCGCGCCGGCCAGGCCTCCTCGTTGGAAAGGCCGAGGCCGTACACGTTCGATCCGCCGACGACGACGATGCGAAAGACGCCGCCGGGTTTTTCGGCCGCGTACTCCGGGCTTCGCGCGCCGAACCGGTTGATGGTGACGCGGCGCGATTTCTCGAGGATCGCCGAGCCCGGCTTGAGCCGATAGAAAAGATCCGGATCGGGATCGGCGACGTGCACCGCGAGGTCCGCATTCTGATAGAACATCAGCTTCTCGGCCACCAGGAGGTCAAGCTCGAGAGTGCGTGTGAGCAGTTCGGCGAACGCAAGGCCCGCGGCCGTGCCGATCGCGAGCGAGCCCACGACAAACAACACGCGACGCCCGACAACCGCGGATTGCAGAACGAATCGGTAGGGAAGCTTCATCGAACGCGCGCGGGCCGTATCACGGAGCCGACGCCGTGACCTTCTCCGCGAACTTCGCGAGAGCCTGCCCGTACGCCGGCCCGGCGACGATGGCCACGTCGTTGTGCCCCGCGCCCGGGAAGATCACGATATCCTTCGGCTCCTTCGCCGCGTCATGGAGCTTTTTCCCCTCGGAAACCGGGATCAATTCGTCCTCGTCGCCGTGCAGGACGAGCACCGGAGCGTCGATCCTGCCGATCCGCGCGGCGGAGTCGTAGCGCTCGCCGCCGGATATCGGCCCTTCCGGCAAAAAAGGAAACAGGCGCCGGGCGACCGCGGGGATCGACGTGAAGGTCGATTCGAGCACGACGCCCGCCACCTTGCGTTCGCTCGCCACCTTCGTCGTCACGCCGCCACCCAGCGACTTGCCGAAAACGATGATGTTTTCGCCCGACACGCCA
The DNA here is from genome assembly GCA_019912885.1 of bacterium. Classification (NCBI taxonomy): domain Bacteria; species bacterium. The sequence goes on along the minus strand of JAIOHV010000144.1, from coordinate 29,744 downwards.
TTTTGCGTCAGCCACGCGTACGTCGCGAAGCCCGCGGCGTAGAGCGACTCCTCCGACGGCGTGCCGCGGCTTTTGCCGTAGCCGGGATAGTCCACAAGGAACAGGCCCGCGTTCATCGGCGCGAGATCCTCGCGGATAAGCGCCCATTCGAACACCGTCTGCGCGTTGCCGTGAAAAAACAGCACCGTGGGCCGGCCCGCGGGCGCCTTCCAGTAGAGGGCGTGCACCTCGCCGCCGCCATCGATCGGCACGAAGACCTCTTCGGCATCCCGCGCGTACGACGGCGGCGCAAGATCGCGCGCAAGGGGCGTGGGGTAATACAAAAACCGGCGGATGATGTTTGCGATCATGACCGAATCTTTGCCCTCGATGTCGCCGCTTGCCGCCGGCGGCTTTAACGTCCCGCAAGAAAAAGCGAGGATGGCGGCAAGAATCCCCGCGGCCGCCGCGACGACGGCGAACGAAACGCGCGCGCGGCGGGTCCCCAACATCGGCGCGGATTATGAACGAATCGACGAAGGATGACACGCTCACGCCGCTGGGGCGGCGGCTGGTCGAACGGGCGCCCGCCCACGGCTTTCCGCTCGCGGGCGTGCTCGACCTGGCGGCGGCGCGCGGCGCGCTTTCGCCGCACGTGGCGCGATACGAAGCGTTTCTGTCCGCCGGCCGCCACGGCGATATGCACTATCTGGCGCGCGGGCGCGACCGCCGCGCCGATCCCGCGCTTGTGTTTGAAAACGCGCGCGGCGTGCTGTGCGTCGCCGTGCCGTACGGCCCGGACGTTGACGAAAACCTGGGAGCGCAGGCGTCTCGCCTGCTTCGGAACCACCCGCTCCCTGACGGTCGCGGCTCTGATCGCGCCACCTACGCGCGTTATCTTCGCGGCGAGGATTATCACGCCGCGATCCCGCGCCGCCTCGAAGCGCTTTGCGCCGACGCCGCGCGCGATTTCGAATTCGCGTTCAAAATCTGCTGCGATACGAGCGCCGTGCTCGAACGATCGCTTGCGCACCTGGCCGGCCTCGGCTGGATCGGCAAGAACACCTGCCTCATCCATCCGCGCCTGGGCAGCTACCTTTTTCTCGCCGAGGCGCTCATCAGCGAGCCGACCGGCGGGATGCCCAAGCCGATGCGCGATCACTGCGGCACGTGCTCGGCATGCCTTTTGGCCTGCCCGACGGCCGCGTTTCCGCACGCGGGCGAGCTCGACGCGCGCCGGTGCTTGTCGTACTGGACACTCGAAACGCGCGGGAGTCTCGCGCTCGATCCGCGCGACGCACGCGCAATCGAAAACCGCGTCGCCGGCTGTGATGTCTGCCAGGAGGTGTGCCCGTTCAACGCGAAGCCGCGTCCCGATTTGTGGCCCGAGTGGCGCGACGCGAGCGCGGACGCGACGGCGCTTGTCGCCTGGCGGGAGCTGTTGACGGAGGACGACGCAGCCTATCGCGCGCGCGTGTCGCGCTCGGCGCTCGCGTGGGTGAAGCCGCACGCCTTTCGCCGCAATGTCGCGCTGGCGATCGCCGCGTGCGCGGACGATCTGGACGCGACGCAGCGCGCCGACCTTGCCGCCGCGGCCCGCACCGCGCTCGATCGCGAACGAAATGCCGCCGCGCGCGACGCGCTATCCAAAGCGATCGCCTCGCTGTCAGGGCCGCAAATGAAAATGTGATCGCGGCGTCAGGGCCGCGCGACGTCAGGGCCGCAAATGAAGGCCCCGCTCCGAGCGGGGCCGGAATGCGCGGTCGAGTTCGCCCCGGCATCCCCGGTATCGCGGTTTCTTGCCAAGGCGTGGCCGACCGCGCACTCCGGCCACGCCGCCGGCGTGGCCTGCGCTTGCGGCTCTGACATCGCCGGCGGGGGCGTTAGCCGACAAATTTCTCCGCCACACGCGCGAAGATCTCGACCCCCAGCGGCATGACGCGCTCGTCGAAATCGAACTCCGGGTGGTGGTGCGGCTTGTCGAGGCCGCGCGAGGGATCCGCGGACGTGAGGAAGAAAAAGCAGCCCGGCACTTTTTCGAGGAAATACGACATATCCTCGCCGCCGAGCGTCACCTCGGGCGGGCGCACGAAATCCGCCCCGGCCGCCTCGCGCGCGCAGGCGGCGACGAGTTCGGCCGCGCCGGTGTCGTTGACCGTGACGGGATATTGCGGAATCCACTCGAAGCGGTGCGTCGCGCCCATCGCGCGGCAGATGCCCGCGCCGATTTCCTCCACGCGCTTGGGCATGCGCGCGCGCAGGTCCGGATTCAGCGTACGCACCGTGCCGCGCAGGCGCACCTCGGGCGCGATGATGTTGAAGTTCGATCCGCCGCCGATCTGCCCCACGGTGACGACCGCGGCTTCGATGGGGTTCGTTTCGCGGCTGACGATCGTCTGCCACGCGGTGACGATGTGTGCTGCGACGACAATCGAATCGACGGTCTGGTGCGGCATCGCGCCGTGCCCGCCGCGCCCGACGACGGTGAAGACGAACTCGTCCACGCTTCCCATGATCGGCCCCGCCCCGACGCCGACAAACCCGGCCGGCGCGCCGTTCCAAAGGTGCAGCCCCACGGCCATATCGACCGTCGGGTTTTCGAGCGCACCGTCATCGATCATCGGTTTGGCGCCGCCGGGCCCTTCCTCCGCCGGCTGAAACAGCAGCTTGAGGTTGCCCGCGAACGTGCGCGTGGCCGCCCACTCGGCGAACGCGAGCAGGATCGACGTGTGCCCGTCGTGTCCGCAGGCGTGCATGCGCCCCGCGTTTCGCGAGCGATAGGGCGGCGTGCCGGCCTCGTCCATCGGCAGCGCGTCCATGTCCGCGCGCAGCGCCAGCGTTCGCTGGCCCTCGCGACCGCGCTTGACGCCGATCACGCCGGTTTTCGCGGCGCGTCGCGTCTCGTATCCAAGCTCGGTGAGCCGAGCGAGCACGATGCCGCCGGTGCGTTCTTCCTCGAAAGCGAGTTCCGGGTGCGCGTGCAGATCGCGGCGCGTTTCGACCATGCGCGGGTAGAGCGCGCGGATCTCGTCGCGGACGTTGCCGGGGATGTTGTCGTCGGTCATCGAATCGCCTTTCGCTGTTTCCGAATGGACCCTATGGACATCAATGACGGGATGGACTTGATGGACACGATAACGAGCGCCATTCGTGCCCGCGACCGTGCCCGCTTGCGGTGTCCGAGCCGCAAACGAAGTCGCCCCCGCTCCGAGCGGGGCGACGAAGTGCGCGGTTGAGTTCGCCCCGGCATCCCCGGCATCGCGGTTCCATGCCGGGGCGGTATCGACCACGCACTCCGGCCACGCCGCCGGCGTGGCCTGCGTTTGCGGCCCTGACATCGCCGGTGGCCTGCGTTTGCGGCCTGACATCGCCGGTCGTCGCTACCGGTCGCCAGTCGCCGCGCGCCGGTTGCCCGTTATCCATCGCCCGATCGCGGCAAAGTTTTCGCGCAACTCGCGAAGGCCCATGTTCGCCGCGCCGTGCGAAAAGCGCCACGCGGACAGCACGCCGAGCACCGCCGCGGACGCGGCCATCACCGCGCCCGCCGCGCCCTCGAAGTCACCGGCGAGCTTCGGCACGACCGACACGCCGATCGACGCAAGGGCGAAATCGAGCGCGAACCCCGCCGCCAGCGCGCCAAGCGCGATCGCCGCGAGGTAGACGCGGACGAATCCGCGGCCGAACACCCCGCGCAGCACGACGACGGTCGCCGCGTTGGTCGCCGGGCCGGACAGCAAGAACACGAGCGCCGCGCCCGGGCTGACGCCCTTGGCGACGAGCGCCGCGGCCACGGGCGTGCTCGCGGACGCGCACATATATAAAGGTATGCCCGCGGCGAGCATGACAAGGTACGACGCATGCCCGCCGCCCAGCCCGATTGAGGCAAGGTCGTTCGGAACAAGTACGGTGATGACGCCGGTCAGCAACAGGCCCGCGAACAGCCAGAAGAGGATGTCGTCGGCCACCTCGACAAAAGCGTAGCGCGCGCCCCGCCGCAAAAGCGAGCCAAAAGGCTCGACTCCCGGTTCCGTTTTTCGCGCGATCGCGTTTCGGATCGAGCGGCCCACGCCGGCGAATCCCACGCCGTCCGGCGATTTCGCGCCCGCCGTGTTGCAGACGGCCGAGTCGCAACACGCCGCCTCGATCGCCTTCTCGTCGATCTCCGGACCGGCCGGCGCGTCGCCCTCGCCGCGCGCGGGAAAGAACATCGCGAATACGCCCGCGAGCACGGCGGTGAAAAACGACGCGATCGGCCGCGCGATCGCCACAAACGGGCCGAGCATCCCCCACGTCAGCAGGATCGCGTCCGCGCTGGATTCGGGCGTCGTGATGAGAAACGACATCGTCGCCGGACGGCTCGCGCCTTTTCGCGACAACTCGATGCCGATCGGAACGACGCCGCAACTGCAGATCGGCAAAGGGATCCCGAACGCCGCCGCGCGCGCGACCGAGCCCATCCCGCCGCCGCCCAGGTGCCGCTCCACCGCGTGGCGCGATAGCGCGACGTGCAAAAGCCCCGCCCCGGCCAGCCCGAAAAGCAAGAACGGCGCGGCCAGCACATACGCGTCGAGGGTCGCCGAAAGAATGTCCAGGATGATGTTCATCGCTCTCGCCCGCCAGCATCGCGGCGCGCGATTCCGGGTGTCAAGCCGAAACCGCGCTTCGGGCAAGGGGGCGGGTCGCCCGCGACGGGCAATTTGGTTATTGTGCGGACCTTCGAGCGATACCCATGAAAAGCCCACCCGCGACAAACACGAAGCGCCGATCCGCCGCGAGCGCGTCGAAATCCGGCGCGACGCGCGGCCGGCGCCTTGCCGTCGCCGCCGCGATCATCGCCGCGATTCTGGCCGCGTTCGAGATCGCGCTTCGTCTTGCGGGCTATGACGTGCCGCCGCCGGGCCTGACGAACGACGGCACGCCCGTCGCCGGCAACGCCTACGAGCCGCGCAACACCTACCTCGATTCGCCGTTTTCCGGCGCGACATTCAATGTCGTCGTCGCCGGCGGCGCGTGGCCGTTCGGTCTCGGGCTGAAACGCGCCGAGACGTTTCCCGCGATTCTTGCGGGCAGACTCGAGACCGCGGAGATCGCCGCCCGTGTCGTCAACCTTTCGCATCCCGACCACACGAGCAACGACGTCGCCTCGCTGTTGCCGCGCGCGCTCGGGCGCTACAAGGCGGATCTGGCGATCGTCATGACCGGTTTGACGGACAGCGTTCCGGGGACGCTGCAACGGGAGTTTTTCGCTCGAAAGCCGCACTCGGCCGTGCCCGCGGCGCCGGGCGGGCTTGCGCTGGCGCGCCTTGCTTCGAACCTCGCCTTCGCGCTTGCGTTGAGCGCCAACGACATCGATCCGGAACGCGAACACGACGACGCGGTGCGCCAGCGTTCACTCACGCAGACGCAGTCCGCGCTTCTCGAGATCGGCGCGGCCGCCAAACGTGCCGGGGCGCCGCTGGTGTTCATCACGTACCCGCGCCTTGCCGCCCCCGGATGGGTGCATCCGCATTACCCGCTGTATCACCGCCGCAACTTCCTCGTGCGGACGGCCGCGACGAGTTTCGGCGCGCGACTCGTGGACCTTGAGATCCGCATCCCCAGGGAAAAGACGCCGCGCTATCTCGTGCCGTGGATGCGTTGGCCGCACCCGAACGCCGCCGCGCACGCCATGATTGCGGACGAACTTTGGCCGATCGTTCTCGCGCACGCGCGCACGCAAGCCTTTCGCCCGGAACCGGTTTCGCCGGACGGCGCGATGGACTAGAATTTGGCTGTTTCCACGGATTCGCGGATGACGCAGGCGGCTTGAGCGGCGAGGGGCGATCTTTCGTTCCCTTTCCACCTTTCTCCTTTCTCGTCTTGCTCGGGAGTCGTTCATGCACAAGAACGTGTTGCGCACGGTTCAGGCGCCGGAGGCGATCGGACCCTACAGCCAGGGCGTTCGTTCCGGGAATCTCGTCTTCACGTCGGGTCAGCTACCGATCGACCCGGCGACGGGCACAATCGCGGCGGACATCAAGACGCAGGCGCGGCAGGCGCTCGAAAACGTGGCGAGTGTCCTTGAAGCCGGTGGCAGCAATCTTCACGGCATCCTCAAGGTCACCGTTTTCCTGACGGACATGGCGGACTTCGCGGCGGTGAACGAGGTGTACGCGGCGTTTTTCGAGCACGCCGCGCCGTTTCCCGCGCGCAGCGCCGTTCAGGTGTCCGCGCTTCCCAAACCCGAGGCGAAAATCGAGATCGAGGCCATCGGCGTCGTCGCGCTGTGAAAAGTCTGAAAGTCCGGAAGTCCGGAAGTCTCGAAGTCTGGAACGTCGTCGCACGCGCTCGTCATCCTGAGGCGAGCGCAGCGAGCCGAAGGATCTGGCCCCGTCCCTGTCGGCGCGTGCCCGTCAACAGGGGCCGGGCAGATCCTTCGCTTCGCTCAGGATGACGACGCCTCGCACGCTTCACTCGTCATTCGTCGCCGGCCATTCGGCATTCGTCGCTCGCCACGCGTCACTTGCCGTTCGGCTCTCGACACTCGGCACTCCGCATTCAAAATTCCGGATTACCTCTCCGGCGCGGCGTCTGCCGCGGAGATGTGCGCCTGGAGAAAGTCGCGCCAGGGATCGCGTTCGGACCACGGGAGTTCCGGCGGCGGCGACGTCATGCGCGCGACGGCGAGGCGCTCGGCGCTTGCAAGGTGAAACCAGATGTCGCCAAGCACCAGCCCCGGTTCCACCGCGTGGAGAAATTTCTCCGGGATGACCCCAAGCGCCTTGGCGCGCAGCGCGTCGTCGTCGCGCGTCGAGGCCGCGACGCCCGTGCCGATGCCCAGGTGGCAATACGGACGCCACGTCTTCGGTAACACCTCGCATTTATCGACGGCGACGTTCAGGTGATCGATGTAAAACAGGCCGTACGTCGTTCCCGCGCCGTAGGCCATCTCCCGCCGGGCGAAAGGCGGCACCGCGGCGAGCCATTTGTTCATTTCCTCGGGCGCCCGCGCCCATTTTCGGCCGATCTCGCCGTAAATGACGCCGCGATCGTAGGCGTTGGAACGCAGCCGATCGAATTGCGGGCGCGAAAGATCGATGAACCGAAAGACGCCCGCGGCGCCGAACGCGACAAGAAACACGGTTAAAAGCGTCACCACGCGCGGCACGCGCTCGTACAGCAGGCCGCCGGCCACGGCGGCCCCCAGGATGAACATGGGATAGAGTTGAAAGATGTGCGCGTGGTTTTCCGCGTCCAGCCCCTGCCACGTCGCGGCGAAAAGGCCGTAGCCCGTCAGGATGTAAACCGCGCCGTACAGGGCGATGTAGACGACGGGCGTCATCGACGCGAGGCTCCGTTCGGCAAGGCCAAGGCGCGCCCGTGCGCGATAGAGCATGCGGCCCCAGGCCCGCAGCCGGCCGCGCGCCGCAACGACGATCGCGATGACGGCCGCCGTCAGGACGCCCTGATACGCGTAGCTGACGGCGCGGTCGATTGATTCGCGTCCGAAGCGAAAGTGCATGCCGGCCGCGAAATCGGACAAGACCAGATCGGCAAGGCGCGAAAGGACGCCCGGCTTTTGCCACGCCTCGGGATTCGTGTCGAACGCGTCGCTGATGCGATGCAGCCCCCAGAAGTGATGTGTCAGGTTGTAGGCGAACCAGGGCGAAAAACCGGCGATCGCGCACGCGATCGCGACCCATAAGCGGCGGTCGGCAAGCAGATTGCGCGTGGACAGGTGCCAGATCAAAAGGCACGCAAGCGGCGTGACGGCGTAGCCGTAATGGACCCACGTGCCGAAGCCCCATAGAAAGCCAAGCACCGCCGCGCGGCGCATCGTGCCGCGGTCCTCGAACAGGAAGTCGTGGAAGATGACGAGCGTCACCATGGTGAGCATCGCCGTCTCGGCGTAGTTGCCCCACGGCAAGCTCATGATTTGCACGACGGCGGGCACAGGCACGAGGTAAAGCGCCGCGGCGACAAGCGCCGCTCGGTCGCCGGCGATGCGGTCGGCCAGCAGGATGAGGCAAACACCAAGGACGAGCCCGGTGACGGTCGCCATGGCCTTGAGCGCAAGGTATTTGGGGCCGAGCACGACGAAAAACGGAATCGTCATCAATCCGAAAAAGAGCGTGCCGCCTTCGTAATCGCCCGGCTGGTATTCGAGAAGCGGCAGCGGCGGGCCGTCCATGACAAGCTTGCCGATGCTGCCCGTCTTGTATTCCTCCTCGTCGTAGACGTATTCGGAATACGACAGCACGAATCCGCGCGAAAGGACGAACAGCACCGCGAAGGCGATGAGAATGTTTCGCGTCATTCGGGGTCGGCGGGGATAGGGCGGCGGCGCCGGCGCACGGGGATCACCAACATCGCGCGCAACTTAGCACGGAAGCGCGCTTTGCGCGCGGCCGAAAATGCGCTCGAAAAGCGCGGCCGTTCAGAAGTCGCGATCGACGATGCGAATCGTCTCCTCGAAGATGTCGACGCACGTCGAAAGAAGCGGGGCGTTCACGTTCTCCGGGACGTCGGTGTGGTAGTGGTAGTTCGGCGGATAATCGTTCTCGTTCAGACAGATGAGCCCTGTCGCCTTGTAACCCCGCACGGTGGGCGGCGTCGCGTCGGTGCCGCCCGTTCGCAGGACGATCGGCGACACGCCGGCGTGCCCGAGCCGCCGCGCGGCGATCAGCATCGCGCCGCACAGCGCGGAGTCGTGGTAGTGCGCCGCCGTGACCGCCTCTCCGACGATGACGCGCGGCGTGCCTTGGGCGAGCGTTTCAGGAACGAGGAAATAGGTATTTTCCTTGTCCAGCAGCGCCCGGCGGTCGTCCATGAATTTGGCCATGCCGTTCATGTATGTTTCCTCGCTGCCGACGCCGACGAACATGACCTCGGTGTTTTCCGTGGGATTTTCCTTCAACCGGCGGGCGACATCGAGCATGAGCGCGACCGCGGACGCATTGTCGGACGCGCCAGGGCTGATACCCGCGAATTCCATCTGGCCGAAAATGGCGACGGTGATGAGGTTGCCGAGGACGCCGGCGACAAGAACGCCGCGTGTCACGCCGCCCGGACCGAAAACGGCGTACAGGATCGCGCCGGAAAGCGCCAGAACCATCGCGGCCATGATCAGCGCCAGAAGGGGCGGGGCCATGTTGAAGTTTTTCTTGAAGAAGCGCGCGGTCGGCTCGGCGCGATGCGGCTGAATCGCCCAGCCCATCTGCCCGGCGTCCAGGTGAGCGGCGATCACCACACGCTTGCCGCGCCAGGGCTCTCCGATCTTGTGCCCCTTCGCCGGCAAGCGGCCGATGACGTGCCGGCTCTCGCGCCGGGGAAACAGGGAGCGCAACAGGTAGTAGCGCGTGTTCGAATCGCCGTGAAACGAGATCATCGTAAAGACGATCACGGCCGCGGCCGCGAGCGGATACCAAAACGCCAGCACGCACGCCGCGGACGCGATCAGGCCGTGAAGCGCCCACGCCGCGGGAAAATACGGGGACAGGCGGAAGGGTTCCGTTTTTGGGGAAAGCCCCAACTCTTCCATACGGCCGTGGACGTAGCGCGCCGCCTCGGCCTCGCCGGGCGTGGCCGGGCCGCGATGCGGCTTGATCCCCGCGAGCGCGCGGATATCGGCCATCATCTGGTCCTCGGATGCGGATCGCCGCGCGTCGCCGTTGGCCTTGCCCGGCGCCTCGGTCCCCTCGCGCGCCGCGGCGCCGTTCCCGGTTGCCGTTTCCATCCGATCTCCCCCTTTAGGCGCGACTAGAGCGCGTCGTCGGCGTATTCCTTCACCCAGTCCGGCACATCGAAAGGAATATCGATCGATCCCTCGCCGGCGATGTTCAGTTCGAATTTCTCGATCGTCAGCCGCCATTTGGAAACCGACGTGAGCGACGCGTCCTTCAGATTATCGACAAGACCGCCCCAGTCGCCTTCCTCGGCGGGAACCTCGGTGTCGTAATCGAGCGCGAGCGTGTTCAATTCGTTGAGCGCGGCGACGAGGTTCTCAAGGTTGCCGGTCGTCACGGTCTTGGTCTCGCCGGGCGCGAGTTCGAACGTGCAGTTGCAATTCGGCGTATCGTCCGTGGTGACAAGCGCGCCCGCGCGCGTGTCGGTCGACTTGCTGTGCACGGCCGCGGCGTCCCCGACAAACAGCGAAAAACGCACCGGCGCCGCCCACCAGTCGCCCGTGTCGTTCGTGATTTCCAGGTTGAGGCTCGCCTCCTTCACCGTAATCGCGCCCTTGAACAGGCTCGCGATCTGCCCGTTGACGGACGCCGTCAGCGGCCCTTGCTCGAAAAACGGTACCTTCTGGCCAAGCGCCCACTCGAGCATGTTCTTGATCTTGCCCTCGACGCCGTTCGGGATGACTTCATCCAGATCCACGCTGCCCACGGGAAGCTCGTCGTTGATGGGATCCTCGATCATCGCGAGGATCTCGTCGTAGAAATCGTCGACCGGCTCTTCGTACTGGGTGTTGACCTCCTCGGCCTTGTTCGAGGTGAACGTCTGCGGATACAGCGGGAATCCGCCGGGCAAAAGCGGAATATCCTCGGCCTCGAACTCCCCGGTGATCGACTCGCCGTCGGATTCCACGCCCTCGCAACCGGGGTAGAGCATCACAGCAAGGCCAAGCAAAAAACCCAGGCCGACGAACGCAAACGGCCCGCCGCAAAGCGCACGGAATGCGCGAAAACTCATGCGTCCCTCCGAAATTTCGTTTTTCGATGCCCGAAACCCTGCGTACCATCGGCGCGGGGATTGGGCAAGCGGCGTTTTTTCGCCGATCTTCCGGTCGGCCCGCCTTTTTTTGCGTTTTTTTGCCGAACCGGGCTCCAAAACGAAAATCATTTATAAAATCAACATCTTGGTGTCAGTTCCGGGTTTGGGGCCGTTTCCGACGCGCATGGCCCGGCCGATCGGGCACCAATTGCAGGGAACCTCGCAAAATCTCTAGCAAATTCTCGCGAACATCGCCTAACGTGCCGAATCATTTGCGGAAGGTCTTTTTTTATTTCCGCTAAAGTCTGGTTGACGATCGGCCGAAATTTGCTGTTGCACGGCAACTGGTGTTGTGTTAGATAAACGCGCACCGACAACCCCTCAGGAGGGACCTAAGAGATGAATTTCAAACTGTTCTCGCTTTTGACGATCCTTGCCATGGTTCTTGGAACCGTGGCCATCGGCGTTGTGGCCTGCGGTGACGACGACGATGACGACGATGATGACGACGACGATCTGGGTGACGATGACGACGATGACGACGATGACGACGATGACGATGATGACGACGACGATGACGCGGGTGACGATGACGCCGGTGACGACGACGATGACGGCTATTGCGCCGATGCGATGGCGTCCCTGTACAACGACTGCGGCATGGGCCTCGCGGATGACAGCGGCGACTTGAGCGAAGCGGAAGCCACGGCGGCTTGCGAAGGTGGCGATCCGTTCGCCGACTGCGTGGCCGGATGTGTGTGGGCCTCCGAGTTCTGCGAAGACGTCGAGACGTGCGTCGCGGACAACTGCTAATCTGATCGAAAGCTGAGAAAAAAACGCCCCGCGGTGAAAGCCGCGGGGCGTTTTGCTTGGGGGCCCGGGCGCGTCTCTCGAAGGGCAAAATGGACATCATGGACCGGACGGACATGATGGACAGCGGTGACAGGGGCGCGTGCCGGAGTGATCGCCTTTAAGCCGCCAGCCTTCAGCCTTTTGGCCTTTCTGCCTTCAGGCGTCTGGCGTCAGCCGATTGTCGAGGCTTCGGCGGGCGTCGGCGCCGGGGCGGCGGCGGGCTTTTCCAGCGCAAAGATATTCTTGCGGCGAATGCGATCGATGACGCCATTGACCTCGTTTTCGCGGCGCTCGGCGTCCCACGCCAGGCGCTCTCCCATCAGGGACGCGATGCGATGTGCGCCTGCCTTGTCGATCGCGCCCGTTGTGCCAAGGCCCGTGCGGCGAAAGACGACATCCGCGAGCGTTCGGGCCATCTCCAGGCGCACCGCCCGGTCGACGTTCGCCGCCGTCTCGATCTCGCCCGCGGCAAGCGGTTCCGCGAGCGTCGCGTCCCTTCGAGCGGCGGCCATGAGGCCCGGCGCGTGCGCGCCGTAGGTGCGCGTCCATTTTTCGGCCTCGCCCTCGGACAGGCCGAATTCGCGCATCAGCCGCGCGACAAATCCGCGCCACGATCCGATCCGCCCGCCGGGCAGGACGAATCCGGCGGAGACGCGCGCCGGGCGCGGTCGGCCCAGGCGCTGGGCGGCCAGTTCCACCACCGTCTCGGCGAGGCCCCGGCTGGTCGTGTATTTGCCGCCGATCACGGTGACAAACCCCGCGACGCCGCCGGCCGTCTCATGGTCGGTGATCTCGTATTTGCGCGACGCGCGGTTCACGTTCATCACCGCCGTTTCGGTTTCGACGATCGGGCGCAGGCCGCCGTAGGTCCAGTCGATGTCGTCCGTCGTCAACCGCGCGTTCGGCAGCGCCTCATTCACCTCGCCGATGAACTCCGCGACCTTCTCCGGCGTAACGCGGTACGCGTCGGGATCGCCCGCGAAGACGCTGTCCGTCGTGCCGATCAGCGACCGATCCCGCCACGGGATGACAAAAAACAGCCGCCCCGACTTCGTCGAGAGCACCAGCCCCTGCTTGCCGGACAGGCGTTTGGTGACCAGGTGGATGCCCTGGCTGCGCACGAGGTCGAGCCCTTTGTCGTCGCCGGCGTAACGGTCGATCAGATCCGCCCACGGCCCCGCCGCGTTGATCGTGACGCGGCCGGTGATCTCGTGCGCGCGGCCCGTTTCCAGATCGGTCACGCGCGCCCCGCGCACGCGGCGCTTCTCGACGATGAGCTCGTCCACGCGCGCGTAATTGGCGAGCATCGCGCCGTTCGCGTCCGCGGCCAGCAGGAATTCGAGGGTCAGGCGCTCGGGCGCCCACATCTGGCAATCAAAGTACAGCACCGCGCCGGTCATGCCCGCTTTGTGCAGGCCCGGTTCCATCTCGAGCGCGCGACGCGGCGACATCGGCCGCCAGCCGGGCAGGCGGCGGTCCGGGTCGTCGAGTCTGTTTTTGTCGTAGGAGAGCACGTTGTAGATCAGCATCGCGGAAACGATGGCCGCAAGGCCGTTGGAGCGCCCGCGATAGGTCGGCAACAGGAAAGGCACCGGCGCGACGATGTGCGGCGCGATGAACTCCATGATGCGCCGCTCGCGCAACGACTCCCGCACGAGCGCGAAGTCGTACATCTTCAGGTAACGCAGCCCGCCGTGGATGAGCTTGCTCGTGGCGGCGCTCGTGCCGCCGCCGAAATCGGATTTTTCAAGGAGCGCGACCGACAGCCCGCGCAGCGCCGCCTCGTGCGCGATCGCCGCGCCGCTGATGCCGCCGCCGATGATGACGAGATCGTGCTCGACCGCGGACATCGACGCGAGATCGCGAATCACGCCCCGCTCCTTGCCCGCGCCCCGACAATCTTGTTCTCGAACGCCTTCACCGCGTCGATGAGGGCGTGCACGCGCGCGTCGCCGCGTTTTTTCGCGGCTTTCAGCCCCGCGGCGTTCTCGACCGGCTCAAAGGCGGCCGCGTAGTGCTTGATCTTCGGCTCCGTGCCCGACGGCCGCACCGTGACGCGCGTGCGTCCTTCGTCATCGAACCAGAATTGCATCACATCGCCCTTGGCGCCCTTGATTTTCCGGGTCTTGCCCGTCGAAAGATCGCGCATCGTCCCGGTCTTGCGGTCGATAACGGCGCGCACCTTCATGTCCGCGATTTTTTGCGGCGGCGATGAGCGCAACGCGGACATGATTTTTTCCATCTTCTGATGACCGTTGGCGCCGGTCAGGAACACCGAAAATTGCTCCTCCACGAAATAACCGAAGTTCGCGTAAATCTCGTCCAGATACTCCGAAAGCGTCCGGTCCGTCGCGACAAGCCGCGCGCCGAGCTGCGCCAGCGTCACGGCCGCCGCCGCGGCGTCCTTGTCGCGCACGTGCGGGCCGCGCAAAAAGCCGATCGACTCCTCGAACGCGAACACGAAGCCGTCCATCTTGCCGCCCGCCTCGGCGCCGGCCAGATATTCCGCCACGTATTTGAACCCGACAAGCAGGTCGTCCTTGATTTTGGTCCGGTATCGCCCGGCGATCGCGCGGGCGAGTTGCGTCGATACGAGGGTCGTCAGCGTGAACGGCGCCTTGGGCATCTCGCCGCGTTCGGCCAGCGATGCGAGCACGAAATGCAACATCGCCGCGCCCATCTTGTTACCGGAGATGTAAGAAAAGCTCCCGTCGCGCTCGCGCGCCATGCAACCGACGCGATCCGCGTCCGGGTCCGAGGCCAAAACGAGAAACGCTCCCTTTTCGCGCGCCAGATCGACCGCGGCCTTCATCGCGGGCGGCTCCTCCGGGTTCGGATAATTTCGCGGCACGGTGGGAAACGTGCCGTCCATCGTCGCCTGTTCCCCGGGAACGATGACGTCGCGAAAGCCCATCGCCACAAGCGCGCGGGGGATGATGGTCACGCCCGTGCCGTGAAGCGGCGTGTAAACGATGCGCACGTCGCGCTCGTCGCAAAGCCAGAGATCCTTCGGCAACCGATCGAGGTAGGCCTTGTCGATCTCCTTGCCGATGGTACGGACGAGCCCGGCCTGCCTCGCGGCGGCCAGCGGCATGGTCTTCACCTCGCCGACGGCCATCACGCGCTTGAGGATCTCGGTGTCGTGCGGCGGCACGACCTGTCCGCCGTCGTCCCAATACGCCTTGAAACCGTTATCCGTCGGGGGATTGTGGCTCGCGGTGATGACGATGCCCGAGACGCACTTCCGTTGCCGGACCGCGAACGAGAGCAGCGGGGTGGGGCGCGGCGTGTCGAACAAGTGCACGCGCACACCGTTGGCGGCGAGCACGCGCGCGGAAATCTCCGCGAACTTCCGGGATTGCGGGCGCACGTCGTAAGCGATCGCCACGCCGCGTTTGGCAAGCTTGCCGCCCGTATCGACATCCAGGATATATCGCGCAAGGCCCTGCGCGCTTTCGCCGATCGTCCGCTCGTTGATGCGGTTTGGTCCCACGCCCACGGGCCCGCGCCGCCCGCCGGTGCCGAACGGGATAATCCGGTAGAAGCTGTCGACAAGGTCCGTCGGACGCAGCAAATCGGCGACATCCGCGCGGTATTTGCGATAAGCCGGATCGGACAGCCAGCGTTTGGCGTTTTCGTAGGCCGCGTCGTCGATCTCACCGAGCTCGCGATGCAGTTCAAGCAGCCGCAGGGCCGATTTCGGGTTCACGGAATACCCCTATCCCGATCGCCATCCCGAAACCTTCTTGAGGTTCGCGATGGACAAAATGGACATCATGGACGACAGGGACGTGACGGACCCGGGCGCCGTCACGCGCCGGTGTCCGCCGCCTCGAGCGCGGACGGCGATTCGGGCATCGCGATGAACGCATCGATCGCCGCATAAAAGCCCGCCGCATCCGACAGGTCGTCAAAGCAAAGATGAGCGCCGCATTCGGTGAGCGCCTCGGGTGTATAGCTGCTCGTCGCGACGGCGACGGAGGTCACGCCGTTGTCGAGCGCGCACGCCACATCCATCGGCGTGTCGCCGATGACAAACACATGCGGCCCGAGGCCGATCGCGCGGCCCGTGTGCTCCTCCGCCTTGGCCACGGCGATCGGCACCAGCTCCGCGCGCACTTCGCTGTCGGACGCGTATGCGCCGAACGCGAAAAAGCGGTTCAGGTCGAATCGCGCAAGCTTGATGCGGGCGCAACGCTCGAAGTTGCCGGTCAGAAGGCCGAGGATCGCATCGGACCTGGCGGCCAGATATTCCAGCGCGGGCACGACGTTCGGCATCATCCGCGCGTTGGGCGAGATCGGCATCTCGTCGGCGAGGTAGCGCTCGTAGAGTCCGGCGACCTTGCCGACGATCGCCAGCTCGTCGCCGCGGATTTCGTGCTTGCGGACGATTTCGCGGATGATCATCGGGTCGGTCTTGCCGGCGGGCTTGATGCCCTCGAACGCGCCGCTGACGCCGTACAATTCGAGAAACGCGCGGTCCAGCGCGCGCGCGCCCGCCCCGCCGGACAGCAGAAGGGTTCCGTCGAGATCAAAAAGCAGAAGTTTTTCGCGCATTTTGCCGATCGGATTCCAAGGCCGGCGCGACAGGCCCGGCAGGCGGAAGATGGCGGATTTTGCCCGTGTCTTCCGGGATTTGTCCGGCGTTTGTAACAGCCGCGACGCGCCGCGTAAAGCCACGAAGCGGCTTTTCCGGTAGGGTCGTAAGCGCGCTCCTTGCGCCGGACCGCCCTTGTGGACAAGCATTGATCGATCGACAAGAATCGATTAATGAAGCGGGGCTTCACCAGGCAAAATATGCGTACGTATCGACATTTTCTTGTTCCGATCGCCCTCGCGGCCGTATTCGCGGCAAGCGCCTGCACCTTCTATTACCAGGCGCAGGCGAGCCGCGCCGTCGATAACGTCCACGCCGACATCCCCGCGCTGCTTCGCGCGCGCGCGCAGGCCGACACCGCCGTGCTAAAGGCGATCGCCGAACATCGCGCCAAGGCGTTTGCCGAAACGCGCCAGGGCGATACGTGGATCGCCGACGCCGGCGTGCTCGCGCCCGAGTCCGCCCTTCGCTTTGTCGCCGACCACGCCGCCGCGGCCGACCACGACAAGCTCGTCGAAGCCCTTCGGGCGTCGCGCGATGACGGCCTTTCGCCGGATGCCTTCCAGGTGAACGAGATGTCCGCGCGCGCCAAGACGCTTTCCGAATACGAAGCCCGCATTGCGAATGCCGTCAACGTGACGCTCGACGAGGCGGGACGCGCCCGGCTTGTGGAAGACCTCGTCGCCGCCGCGAAAAAGGACGAGGACAAACCGCCCCGGCTCGACGGGCTGGGGATCGTCGATTTCATGCTGAAGCCCGCGCACCGCGCGAACTATCCCGATATCGCCGCCGCCTACGACAAGGCCGCCGAGCTTGTCGCCGAACGCGGCGTGCTCGAAACGCAGATCGAAACCGCGGGCACGCGCGCGTATTTCAAGCTCGCCCGCGCGATGGGGCTGAAGCGCGAGATGGCGCCCGCAAGCTGGGAGGCTTCGAAATCCGACCTGACGGCTGCCGTCAAGCAGATGGCGCCTTCGACGCCGCACTACGTTCGGCTGCGCGGCGAGCTTGGCCGCTACCGGCGCCTCGCGGAAAAGTACGCGGACCTGCCGCCCGTGAAGGCGTCCGTCAAGTTGAAAAAGGGGGCGAAAGATTCCGACACCGTGCGCACGGTGCAAGAGCGCCTTTCGCTCGAGGGCTACTACTCCGGTCCGATCGACGGGCATTTCGACGAAGTGACCGAGGCGGCGCTCATCGAATACCAGCAAACGCACCAGGTGGTGCCGGACGGCGTGATCTTCAAGGGCACGGCCGAGGCGATGAACGTCTCGTACGAAAAGCGCGTGCGCCAGATCCGCCTCGCGCTTGCCAAGCTTCGCCAGTCCGACTCGCGGTGGGAGAACTATTTCGTCCGCGTCAACATTCCCGAATTCATGGTGGAGGTTGTGGAGGACGGCAAGATCCTTCGCCGGCACAAGGTCATCGTCGGCAACCGCGCGGCGATCAACCACACGCCGGAGTTTACCGCGACGATCAAGACGGTCGTCTACAATCCGGCGTGGTACATGACCTCGCGCATCTTCAAGCTCGAGGAATTGCCGAACTGGCACGAGGATCCGGACTACTTCAAGAAAAAGGGGTACGTCGCGCATTTCAACAAGGAAGGCATCCCGATCGCCGCCTACCAGCCGCCGGGGCCGGGCAACGCGCTCGGCAAGGTAAAGATTCTTTTCCCGAACAAGAACGACGTGTACATGCACGACACGCCGACCAAATACCTCTTCAACCGCAACGACCGGGCGTTCAGTCACGGCTGCATCCGTCTTCACAATCCGCTCGACATGGCGCAGTTCCTCCTCGAAAAAGACGGCAACGCGGCGCTTGCCGAGCTCGACAAAATCCTCGACTCCCGGAGCACGCGCGAGATCGTCCTGAACAAGGAAATCCCGATCTTCATCGAATACGTCACCGTCTCCACCGACGAACAAGGCCGCGCGGTTTTCCTCTTTGACGTCTACGACGAGGAAGACAAGCAGTTCGCCGCGATGGAGGAGATGGCGTAGGCGCGAGAAAATAGAAAAGAGGAAACAGAAAATAGTATCGTCGCGACAGCTGTCGCGGTTTGGCGATACCGATCGGCGTGGCGATGTCCGGAGTTGCGACATCAGTGCCGCGACCGACAGGGAGCGGTCAATTCGGCATTCGCGCCGGCACGGGCATCGTCGTAAAACCGTCGTCGATGAGGCTCCCCAAATACAGCGTCCCGTTCCGCTCCTGCACGCTTGTCACCATCGTGATCTTCGCACCCTTCGGATCGAAGAGGTCGGCGACGACATGGCCCTCGGCGTCGATGCCGATGACGCGCGAGGTGCGTTTGGGACCGGGCATCAGAAATTTCGGCAGGCGGACGATCGCACGGCGCCATTCGGGATGCCGCGATAGTTTGTCCAGGATGAAATCGCGCGGGCTCGCGATTGCGATCCAGAACACGCCGTTCGAGCCGGTCGAGATGCCGTCCGGGAAGCCGGGAAGGTTGTCGATGAGGATGTCGGACGGGTGCCGGTCGGGGTATCTTTCCGCGAGGTCGCGTTCGATGGACCGAATTTTCTCCCAGTCCGGTTCGGGTGCGTCGAGAAGCGGCGAGACAAGGCGCATCCACTCGACGGAACGATCGTGCGCGTCGATCCACACCCGACGCACCCGGTATCGCGACGTCTCATTCACGAGAATGAAGCGCCCGTCCGGGTCGATCGCGACGCCGTTGGCGAAATGCATGCCCGGCGGCACTTCACGGGTGTCGCCCGTCGCCGGATCGTAAACGCAAAGCCGCCCGTTCGGCCGGTTTTCAATGATATCGAGCTTCCAGTCGCGGACGCCGTATTTAACGGACGCGTCCGTGAACCAGATGCGCCCGTCGCGCGTGGTTTCGAGATCGTCCGTGAAGCCGAGCTTGCGCCCGCCGCATTCGGTCGCGAGCGTCGTGATCGCGCCGTCGCGTTCCAGCCGCAGCAAGCCCATCAAGGCGTCGGCGATAATGAGGCGTCCGTCGATATCCCAATGCAGCCCCAACGGTCTGCCACCTGTGTCGGCAATCGTCTCCGGCGCGCCGCCGTCTTTCGGAAAACGCACGATGCGCCCGTCATCGAGGCCCACGACGACGCGCCCTTTGCCATCGACGTCGATGTCCTCCGGCCCGCGTCCGCCTTCGATCGGCACGCGCACGGCGTCCGCGAAGTCGCCGGTCGGCGCGTATTCCGCCGATTTTGGTGCTTCCCACGCGGCGGGGGCAACGTCCACGGGCCATAGGGCGAGGTACGCCGCGAGCGCGGCGAGAATCGCCAACGCGGCAATCCACGCCAGAATACGGAAGATCGGGGTCATGCGTGCAAGGACGATAGACCAAACGCGGGGGACAGGCGAGCGGCGGGCCGACGCGATCGCGCGGGGCGTTCGGAAATTGACATATTTTACGAAAATGCGTATATTCCGGCGATTTTTCGGCCGGCATAAAAAATTCGGCCGCACCGCGTGCGGCGCCCTTTGCGCTAATGCACGCGGCCCTGTGGGTTCCTTAACGACAACAAAAATTCGCTGACCTCAAAAACGAAAGGCCGAGCCATGAACGTAGCCCGTTTCGTGCGCCCGACCGGTACGGTCGTTCTGCTTTTGATAACGCTGACCGTCCTTGCCCTTGCGCCGCCCGCGTTTGCCGCGGATGAGTCGCCGGACGTTCTGGCCAACCGCGAACCCGAGACCATTGCCGAACTGCTCGCCGTCGAGCTCGGCCTCGATCTGGAGTCCGCGATGGAACTGGCCGCCGGCGCCTCCGCCGACGGCGTGCTTTTCGAGGACGAGGTCGATGAAGATCTCGCCGACTCCGCCTTCACCGCCGACGACATCGACCTGACGGGCCGCGACCTCTCGTCGCTGCCGTGCCTGTCGGTCGGATCGGCATCGCGCGGACGCCTGGTGAACGGCATCAAGATGACGTCGTCGCCCGGGATTCGCGTCCGTTCCGGTAGCAATAACTACGGCACGCCCGAAACCATCGCCGCGTTGCGGTACGCGGTGGCGAAGGTGCACGAGAACTATCCGGACAGCCACGATCTGCTTGTCGGTGACATCTCCGCGCCTGGCGGCGGGCGCCTCAAGCGCCATCGCTCGCATCAGGCCGGCCGCGATGTCGACATCAGCATGTATTACCGAAACGGCGGGCAGCCCGCGACGTTCATCGCCGCCGGCGCGAACAACCTCGACGTGCCGCGCACCTGGGCGTTTCTCGAGGCGTTGATGGAAGACAACAAGACCGAATACGTCTTCCTGGACGCGGGCGTGCAGCGCATTCTGCGCGATTACGTGAAATACAAATTGAAGGCGTCGCCGGAATATCTCGATCGCGTCTTTTCGATCGAAGGCCGGCCACGCCAGGCGTTGATCCGCCACGCGCGCGGGCATCGTAATCACATCCACGTGCGTTTCTGGTCGCCCATCGCGGTGGCGAACGCGCGCAAATACGACTTCCGCGACGCGCACCTCGCCAAACTCCAGGGCGTCGGGCGCGACGTGCTGCAGGGCGACGCCTACGTCGCGCGCGAGGATCTCGGCACGGTCGATAACGGCGAAGCGCCGGCCTACCGCCTCGTGAAGGAATGGAAGACGGTGCCCGTCGCGTACCGGGTGCGTTCCGGGGATACGCTCAGCACGATCGCCAAACGCAATCGCGTCGGAACCGCCAAGCTCATGAAGTGGAACCG
Source organism: bacterium (assembly GCA_019912885.1). Classification (NCBI taxonomy): domain Bacteria; species bacterium. Next base: position 8,924 of record JAIOHV010000144.1, on the reverse strand, counting down.
GCTTAGCGGCAAATCGGTTCTGCGCCCCGGGCAGAAGATCACCATCTACAAGCGGCAGCTCGTCGAGGAGCACGTTGCCGTTCCCGCCGAGGAACGCGCCGCGTTAGAAACCGGCTCCGGAACCGCCGACAGCGCGCCGGCGCCCGCGATCGACACCGTGACGGCCGAGGCCGCCGCGAACGCGGCGACCGGCGAAGCGGCGCCCATCGCGTCCGTGCCGGCGGCGCCGACGACGAAGGTCGTCTGGAAGAACAGCTACCACAAGGTGCGTTCCGGCGATAACCTCTGGTCCATCGCCAAGAAATACGGAACGACGATCGAAAAGATCTGCGCCCTCAACAAGGGCCTCTCGAAAAAGTCGAAGCTCAAGCTCGGCCGGAGCATCAAGGTGAAATCCTGGAAGGAGACCGTGGTCATCGACGGCGTGTCCTCCGAATCCGGCGCGAACAGCGGCGCGTAGAACGGCTTGCGCTCGCCGTCGACAAACTCACGAACCCCGGGCCGGAAAAGCCCGGGGTTTTTGTTTGCGCTTCTCCTTGCGCTGGCCGCGCCGTCGCACGCGGGCGACTTCCTCTACCCAATGAAACTTCGGCCGATCGTCACCGGCACGTTCGGCGAATATCGCCTCAATCACCCGCACGGCGGCGTCGATCTCGGCACCGAGGGACGCGAGGGCGTGCCGGTCGTCGCCGCGAAGGCCGGGCGCATCGTGCAGATGCGATGCTCGTCGCTCGGCTACGGCAAGGTCGTTTATCTCGCGCACGCCGACGGCACGCAGACCGTGTATGCGCACTTGTCCGAGTTCGGCGGCGCGCTCGATCCGATCGCCCGCGGCATCTGGGCGAAATCCGGTCGCTTCTCGTTTCGCCGGGAATTCGGCGGCGGCGGGCCGCGTGTCGAGGCGGGCGAGGTGATCGGCTACTCCGGCATGACCGGTACGGACGTGCCGCACCTTCACTTCGAGATCCGCCGCGGCCTGCCGGTCAATCCTCTCGCGAGCGGGCTCGCAATTACCGACACCATCGCGCCCGTCGTGACGCGCCTTCTGGCCGAGCCGCTTTCCGCGAACGCGCACGCGGACGGATCGTTCGATCGGAAGATCGTCGCGTTCGCGGACGGCATGATCGCGGAGCCGGTCGTTGTCGGCGGCCGCGTAGGGCTTGCGGTTGAGGTGATCGACCGCGCCGATGGCTCGGAACGCGACCTTGCGCCGTACGAGATCGCTTTTTCCATCGACGGCCGCACGGTGTACCGAAACCGCTACGACCGATTCGACTACGCGGACAAGCGCCACTCCGAACTCGACTATCACTACGAGTTGAAGGAGACGAAGAAGGGCGTGTTTCATCGCCTTTTCGCGATGGCCGGACGCACGATCTTCCATCCGGAAAATCTCGCGGGCGATCTTTCCGGGCTTGCAGCCGGCGACCACGCGGCCGAGATCGTCGCGCGCGACGCGGCGGGCAACGTCGGCCGCGGGCGATTCACGCTGCGCGTCGTGGCGGGTCGCGCCGCGGCAACAGCACCGAGCGCCCCGGCCATGCCGCAAGGTGAACGCGCCGCGGAATTTTCGCTGCGCGAGCGGGTGCTGATCGCGTCGATTCTGGGTGAGGTCCGCGCCGCCTCCGCATCGCTTTCTCCCGGCGGCGACGCGCGCGCGTCTATCGAGACCGGAACGGATGGCGCGCGGATCTTTGTCGATCTGCCGCCGGGCTTTGGCGGGACGGCAAGTATCAAATGGCAGGACGCGAACGGTACGAACGAAGAAACCGCGAATCTTCAGGCCGTGCGCAACGGCGCGACGATAACGACGCCGGATGGCGACGCGACGATTGCGCTGCCCGCGGGCGCGGCGTATCGGCCGTTTTCGGTCCTCGCCGGCACGCGGGCGACACCCGCGGGGGAGGGACTCGAACGGCTGTCGCCTCTCTATGCGTTTTCGCCGATGTGGGAGCCGCTGCGTCAGCCCGCGCGCGTCACGGTGAACGGCGGCGTCGGGCGCGGCGTGGGGTTGTATCTGCACGATCGCGGTACCTGGTGGCACCTGGCCAACGGGCGCACGTCCGATGTCGTCCATCTTGGCGAGTTTGCGCTTATGCGCGACGTGTCGCCGCCGGCGATCGGCGAGGCGCGCGTGGAATGGCTGCGCGGCCGGCCGGTTTTGGCCGTCGAATTTTCCGACGCGGGATCGGGCGTGGCCGAGGGGGGATTCGACCTGTCGGTGGACGGACGGCGCGTGATGGCCGAGCCGAACCCCGCCGCGGGGCGCGTGTCGTATCTTCCGGCCGAAGGCCTTTTGCGCGGAACGCGGCACGTGCGCCTGACGGTGACGGACCGCGCCGGGCTATCGGCCACGCGCGAATTCGAGCTAGTCGTCGGCGAGGCGCCCGATGTGTCCGTGGGGGCGGCGATAACGCCCTGAAGCGCGGCGTTTTTCGCATTTCACCACCCGCATATCAGGCGATCCCCCATGCCCAAATGGGGACATGCCCGATACACGCCATATTCGTTCCCGTGTAAATACAATCTCGACGGAAGGCAGATCGAGGAATTAACGCGTCGATTCCGTCTGACCGGATAGCCGGAAACCTCGATACGAGTTCGAGCGACCCCGCAAGGGTCGCAGGCCCTCCTGAGAAAAATACGTCCCATTTCTTTGCTCCAGGCGGCGCCAAGTCGCCTTTTTTTATGCCTGGAGGGTGCGCCGCGCGCACCAACGGCAACGGCCCGGCGCAACGCGCCGGGCCGCCGTATGGCTCGATCGGATTCGGGCTTAACCGAAGGACTTGCCGCAAGCGCACGAGGTGCGCGCGTTCGGGTTCTTGAACATGAAGCCCTGGCCGCCGAGCCCGCCCTGATAGTCGAGTTCGATGCCGGCGAGGTTGAAGTAGCTTTCCGTATCGCAAAGGATCTTCACGCCGTTCGCCTCGAAGACCTGATCGGCTTCGCCCTTCTCCGTTTCGAACTGCATGATGTACGAAAGACCCGAGCAACCGCCTTCCTGCGTTCCCAGGCGCAGATAGACGCCGTCGCTTCCGCCGAGGCCTTCCTGCTCGATGAGGCGCCTGACTTCCTGCGCGGCACGATCGCTGAGGGTGATTTCCGTTCCGTTTGCCTCGTTTGCGGCCATTCCTGACTCCTCCTGAAAGCGCGGCAAACCGCGCCTTGATCACGTCGATTCGGGCGCTAAATGCGCACCATTGCGTATGAAAAGAATAATCCCGAACGGCGCGAAGTCAAGCGGAACGGGCGTATCGGGGCGCCCGGGAGCGCCGCGGCGACCGCGGCTGTGAGCCCAATTACCCGGCGGATGCGCCGCCCGCGAACATGGCGTCCACGAACTCGCGCGCATCGAACGGACGCAGGTCGTCGATCTTCTCGCCGATGCCGATGAATCGGATCGGAACGTGCAGCGTGTCGCAGATGCCGACGATGCACCCGCCCTTGGAGGTGCCGTCGAGCTTGGTCAGAATGATGCCCGACAGCTCGATGGCCTCATTGAAGGTCTTGGCCTGGTTGATCGCGTTTTGGCCGGTCGTGGCGTCAAGGACGAGCACCGTCTCGTGCGGCGCGGACGGGACGATCCTGGCCATGACGCGCTTGGTCTTTTTGAGTTCTTCCATGAGGTTCGATTTCGTGTGCAGGCGCCCGGCGGTATCGACGATGACGACATCCGCGCCGCGTGCGACGCCCGCCTGCACCGCGTCGAACGCGACGGCCGACGGGTCGGCGCCCGCGGCCTGTTTGATGATGTCGCAGCCGACGCGTTCGGCCCAGATCTCGAGCTGCTCGATGGCCGCGGCGCGGAAGGTGTCGCCCGCGGCGACGAGCACCGCCTTGCCCTCGTTCGTGTAGCGCGCGGCGAGCTTGCCGATCGTCGTCGTCTTGCCCACGCCGTTGACGCCGACGACCATGATGACAAACGGCTTGCCGGCCGCGACATCAAGCGGAATCGACTCCGCCTTCATGATGTCGAGCACCGCTTCCTTGAGGACATCGTGGATTTTCGCCGGGTCGGTGATGCCGCGCTCCTTGACGGTCTCTTGCGTCTTTTCCAGAAGCGACGAGGCGGTCTTCACGCCGAGGTCCGCGGTGATGAGCGCCTCCTCCAGATCGAGGTACAGCTCGTCGTCGATCGCCTTGCGCCCGGAGAGGATCTGGTCGACGCGGCCGACGAATCCCGCGCTTGTTTTCGCAAGACCCAGCTTGAGCCGCGCAAACAGCGAGAGTTTCGGCGGCGGCGGAGCTTCCGGAACCTCGACGGGCGCGGGAACGGGTTCGGGTAGCGGCGGCGGGGCGACGGGCTTTTCCCGGATCGCCTCGGGCATAGGCGCGATCGCCTCGGCTCTTGCGGGCGGCGCCTCCGGTGCGGGCTCCTCGCCGATTTCTTCCTCGACCCATTCGAAGCCGGCGTCAGCCGCGAGCTCGGCTTCGATCTCCTCGTCGGAAAGGCCGGATTCGGCGGTCTCGGCATCCTCGTCGCCCATCGAGAACGGCTCGTCGGAGACCATCGCCGCCTCGAGGTCTTCGTGCCGGTGGCGCCGGCGGATGCGGATCAGCAGCCAGGCAAGCAGCAACGCCAGGGCGGCCAGAAGCGGCCCGTCCACGCGGCCTTCGGCGAAAAACGGATTATCCGCGAGGTAGCGGTTGATTTCGGCGAGCACCGGCGCCCAGTAGCGTTCGATGGACGGGCCGATGGCGGGTATCGAAGTGAAGTCCATGGAGTTCAGCCTGCTCTCAAGGTCAAGACGAAAGAAAGCGGGAAACAGGAACGAAAAATAATGCGGACGTGCGGATATCGGTCGTCAAGACGGTTTCCTACTTGCTGTTTTCTGCTTTAGCGCCCGGCGGGCTCAAGAAGACCACCGACGGACGCTGGGCGTCGGCGATATCTTCCTCGGCGAACAGCAGCGGGTGGTCCTCCACATGGAACCACGCGGAAAGCAGATTCGTCCATGCGGGATGCGCCGGCACCTCGGACTGTCCAAGGGGATAGGAAAAGCGCGCGCGCTCCGGGTGCGCCATGTCAACAAGAAAACGCAGCGAGGCGATCACCTCCACGTCGTACGTCTCACCGAGGTGAAACGCGCCCATGTTCACCGTGTTCGCGTCGCCGCCGTACGGCGCGCTCGGCAGCGCGTACGACGCGCCGATGAGCGGCGCGTCGGAAAGCGGATGGTGGAAATTCAGCCGGTGCAGGTCGCCCCACGTCGCGGTCGCGAGATTTTCGCCGAAGCGATCGCGCAACTCGCGCACCGTGGCGCGAAGCGCGCGGCGGATGCGTTCGTCACGCGCGTCGTTGTCGGCCCACAGCGCGGTTTCCTTGCGATAAAACGCGTCCACCGGCATCTGCCGCGACGGGATCATCGCGAAAAACGCGTGGCGCGTGTCGGGGCGGAACGTCTCGGCGAAGCCGAGCTGGAAGTGCGTGAGGAAGACCTCGTAATACATCGCGCCGCGCGAATCGCCGGTGACGCGGCGGTCCCAGTTGCGCAGCTCCTGGATCGCGCGGCGCACGTCGGCGTCGTCGCTCTGGATGTTCTGCACCCAGGGCAGGATGAGGCTCGCCTGGCGGCTGTATTGGTCGGCCTGGATGGCGCGCATGTCGTTGACGTTCAGTTTTTCCTTCTGTTCGAGCCGCCACTTGATCTGCTCGAACCGGTAGGGCGCGACGTAGTTCGATCCGATGGCGTCCGCGGTCGGAATCTCGGGCCGGTTGTTGGCGGTCGCGATGAATCCCTCTTCCGGGTTCACGATCTCGCCCATGTCGCGCGGATCGGCGAACCCTTCCCAGCGCTGGTCGGGCGTGCTCGCGTCGTGGGGCAGTAAGCCGGCGAAGCCCACGCGGCGGGGCGCGTCACCGGTGATCGTCCAGCCGATGTTTCCGGCGGTGTCCGCGGCAAGCAGGTTGAAGTTGAAGTGGCCGAATCCCCGCCCCGCGTCGAGCGCGTCACGCACGGAGCCCGCGCGCATGAGCGCGAATCCGGAGTCGATGACGTCGGAGGCAAACCACCCCGTCCAGCGCAGCGACACAGCGCTTTTGGAGTCGGGCGTGAGCCGGGAGACGATCGGGCCGAAGCGCGTCGCAAAGATCGTTCGCGTCTCGCCGCCGGCGGTCACCGGGCGGCGCACGAGCGGGTAGGTCTTGCCGTCGTATTCGTACGTCTTGCGCGCGCCGTCGACGATCTCCACCGCGAGGTCGGAGTTGTCCACGCGGGCCATGGTGACGCCCCAGGCGGTCTTTTCGTTGTGGCCGACCATCATGATCGGCGTGCCGGGGATCATCGCGCCGGCGACGTTCATCGCCGGGCTGCGCAGGTGCGCGACATACCACGGCCCGGGCGTGGCAAGCGACAGGTGCGGATCGTTGGACAGAAGCGGCAGGCCGGATTCGGTCTTTTTACCGGAGACGACCCAATTGTTGCTGCCGCCCGCGGGGCCGGTGAGCTTGGTTCCGTCCATCAGGTCGCGAAGGCCCTGCAACCCGGGCGTGAACTCCACGCCGGCCAGGCGCTCGCGCATCGCGGCCTGCGTCTCGAACGGCCTGGGGTTCAGCGGGTAATACGGCGAAAGCAGATCGACCAGGAACGGGACCTCCATGCCGTCGCGCAAGGCGAGCACGGCGAAGATCTCGTCCTCGTAGTTTTTCGAAAGGAACCAGCTCGACAACTCGGCGACCGCCATGGAGTCGTCCACCGTCCACGGGCGGAACTCCTTGCCGCCGATCATCGCGGGGATGGAGTAAGGCGCGGGCAGGCGGCGCCGGTTGCCCTCCACGAACGCGTTGACGCCCATCGCGAAGGCGTCGATGAGCGCGCGCGACGGGGCGGACGACCGCTCGTAAAGGCGGCGGCCGGAGTCGGCGAAATCGAGGATCTTCAGGAAGTGGTCCACCTCCGCGACGTCGATTTCGACCTCGGTGCCGACCTTCATGACCGTGGCGGAATCGCCGGTCAGAAGCGACATCTCCCCGCGCGCGAGATGGCGGAACATGTCCATCTGGAACAGGCGCGCGGAGGCCATGGCCCATCCCAGGCCGAACATCGCGTCTTCATCGGACGAGGCGTAGACGTGCGGTACGTAGAGGTAGTCGAACTCGATCCGCACGCGCTCGGCCGCGCCGGCGGCGTCCTGTCTTGAATCGCCGGGCGCGGGAAACCCGCGGCCTACCCAGCGTGCCGCGCACGCGGCTTGCGTCAACAGGCCAAGGGCGATCGAGCCCGCGACGAGCGCAAGCCGGGCTCGCCGGGCCAACGAAACGGTATCCTGTCCGCGCCGCGTCATGGTCGGGTGGCGGCTCCTTGCCCCGGCCGCGGGGCGGATCGAGCTATTTCGTGCGAACCTTGTGGGTTTAGTGCATGAGCTTGTTGTGAGGCGGCGGCGCGGCCGGCGGGCGCGTGGAGAAGGCGTACGGATCGGCCTCCTCGCGCGTTCCGACGGACGAATGGCAGCGCGTGCAGCGGTAGTCGAACAGGTTCTTTCCCGGCAGAACGAGCAGCAAGACCTCGCGCACCGGAACGCTGGCGCGGCAACGCGCGCAGAACAGTTCCGTGGCGCCAAAGTCGCGATACTGCCTCACGCGCGACATCTTAGCGGCATGGCGCGGCGGCTGTCGAGGCGGCGCGGATCAAGGTCGACGGGAGCCGAAGGGGGCCGCGCGCGGTTCGGATCGCCCCGCCACCCGCGTTCGCCGCCGGGTCCATCACGTCCATGATGTCCATGATGTCCATCGCGCGAAGCCCGGGCGGCGTCGTTTGCGGCGCCGCCGGTGCGTCAACGAAAAACCCCGGAGGGGCCTCCTCCGGGGTTTTTCGTTTGAAATGTCTGTCACGAAGCCGGCGTCACGTCCTTGTGCCTTTCGGCGGCTCCTTCACCGCCGGCCCGCGACCGGGAAACGGGATTATCCGGCGAGCAGGGCCAGGGCCACGGTGGGCGTCTGGTTGGCCTGCGAGAGGACGGACACGCCGGCCTGGACCAGGATGCTGTATTTGGTCAGGTTGGCGGTCTCCTCGGCGATGTCCACGTCGCGGATGCGGCTCTCGGCGGAGGAAAGGTTCTCGACCTGGTTGTCGATCGAGGCCACCACCGATTCGAGGCGGTTCTGCAGGGCGCCCAGCGAAGCGCGGCGGCTGGCCACCGTGCCGATCGCCGTGCTCGTCGTCGCCAGCGCCGCCACCGCCTTGGTGGTCGTGCTGATGCTCGTCGCCAGCGAAAGCGCCGCGGAGTCCACGTCCGAGATCGTCACGTTGATCGTCTCGCCCGAGGTGATGCCGATCTGCAGGTTCTTGTTCAGCGAACCGTCCAGAAGCGACGTCTCGTTGAACTTCGTGTTGTCCGCGATGCGCGTGATTTCCGTGCGCAGCGCGTTGAACTCCGTGTTCAGGTAGCCGCGCTCCGCGGTGCCCACGGTGCCCGTGGCCGCCTGCTCGGCCAGCTCCTTCATGCGGATCATCATCGAGCTGATCTCGTCCATCGCGCCTTCCGCGGTCTGGATCAGCGAAACGCCGTCCATCGCGTTGCGGCCCGCCTGGTCCAGAGCCCGGATGTTCGCGCGCAACTTCTCGGAAATCGCAAGACCCGCCGCGTCGTCGCCGGCGCGATTGATCCGAAGACCCGAAGACAGGCGCTCGAGGGAACGGGACAACCCGCCCTGCGAACGGTTGATGTGACGCTGCGCGTTCAGAGACGAAATGTTGTTGGTTACGGTAAGAGACATCGGCGTATCCTCCTTGATACTGTTGCCGTCCTTGGTGAAACCTTCCCTGGCTTCCAGCCTGATTTTTCCCGTTGGGTTTCGTCCTGAATCCCAACGCACACGCGGTCTGACGAATCCTTCGCTTGCGGTCCTGCAGGGTGACCTTTGTGCTCTGGATTATCTTTTCGGACGAAACGCAACGACGCTTTAGGAGTTTTCGAAGCGGGCC
>JAIOHV010000143.1 GCA_019912885.1 bacterium | reverse complement strand
GGGACCTCTCAGTTCGACATTGCCAATGATAATACCCGCCAACACTTTCTTGGCGGCGGGATATATAGGCAGATACAACCATAAGGAGGCTTGGCGATGTCTCGATTGACGCTTGCGTTGACTTTGGCAATTTTTACATTTTTCGTGACTGCGGCATATGCGACCGTCGATTCCACCCCACCAGCGGATTGGGACTATGGCAGCCATGACGTGGACGAAACCGACCCGGAATACGAAATCGTCTGGACGGGGGAGTTGGGCGACCTCCGAAGCTTCGTTTCCTGGCTCCAAAGCCCGGAATCGTCTTGACACGCGGGCGCTCATCGCTATTCTCTGCGGCGGGTGTTCTGGGCTCGTCTAATGGTAGGACGCAGGACTCTGACTCCTGCTATCCAGGTTCGAATCCTGGGCCCAGATCTGGCCGGAAACGGCCCTGAAATGACGATCCTCTGGTCCCATCGTCTAGAGGCCTAGGACGCCGGCCTCTCACGCCGGTAACACGGGTTCGAATCCCGTTGGGACTGCTTTTTTGCATTGGTCGGCGACGCGTATGGCGTCGCCGTACTTTTTTGCCCGCGCACGGTCCGGCGATGAACAAATTGGACATCATGGACCGCATGGACAAAATGGACGAACGATAGCCGGGACGGGGCGGCGCGCGAATACCGGCGACATGGGGAAATTGTGCGCGGCTTCCCCGCACCGCAAACGACGGCGCTTCTGCCCTGGCAAGCTCGATTCAAAGTGCGGTGCCCGTGCGATGGCCTACCAGACTTCCAGACTCCCGGTCTTCCAGACTCTTGCGGCGTTTCACCCCACGTCCCGCTCGAGCTCGTGGCTTCCGATCCAGGTCTTCAGACGGACGACCGGGTTGTCCCAGTCGGTGCAGTCGATGAAGGCGAACATGCGGTCGTTGCGCTTGCCGAGGTTCGGCAATTCGAGCGAGACCATCTCCACCCACGAGCCCGTGTTGATGTATTCGCCGTAGTCGCCGAGGCGTTCGTGGCCGTGTTTATGCGAGTGCCCGAATATGACGTAGCGATAATTCGTCTTGCGCAGGATCTCGAACGCCGCCTGATCCATGGAGACATGCGTCATCGCGTGACGGCCGCGCGTCAGCGACAGGGCGAACTCGCGGCGCCGGACCGGATCGCGCGAGAGGCGGTTGCGCATCCAGAACTGCACCAGACGCACGAGCATCGTCCAGAAAAACATGTGGTCGTTGACGAACGCGTATTTGAGGTAAATGCGAAACGGCTTGACCTTGTCGATATAGGGGCGGTCTTTCTTGAGCGCGGAGAGGAACTCCATGATGAAAAGGCTCCCCACCGGCATGCGGAAGATCTTCTCGCCGCGCGCGTCGCGGTACGAATAATTCCGCGCGTTGAACGCGTGGATGTATTCGTAGTGATTGCCGTGCTCGATGTGGATGCACGAAAAGTCGTACGAACGCTCGATGACGCGCGTGGCCCCGCCGATGGACGCGATGAGCGCATCGCGCACGCGCGGGAAAAGCAGGGCCGCGTCGTGATTGCCGATGGTGAACGTGATGCTCCGGTTCGGCCGCGACGCGAACGCGCGCAACGCCTCGAACACGGGTTTGTGCCCGTCGAAGATACGCTGCACCTTCCACACGCCGGTCTGCTCGGTTTCGCGATTGGGCAATACGTCGAACTCGTCCACGACGAGAAGTTCGAGGAAATCGCCGTTGATGATCAGCTCGACCTCGGCGTCCTCGTAGGCCTCGCCGCCGTAGTGGCGGATGAACTCGATGAACCGTTCGTCATCGTGGAAATCCTCGAGCGGGTTCAGGCGGCCGAACTCGTCGATGCGCCCCTTGCCGAGGTGCAGATCGGACAAGACGAGCTTGATGCGCCTCATGACGCCGCGCCGCCTCTCGCGGAACGGCAGGCCACGCATACGTTTCGAGCCCGTTGCGCGATGTTCACCGCGCGGCTAACGATTTTTCTTGATCGCCGCTTCCGGAAAGCGATAGGGTGCATGCGGCATGCAGGTTTTGGATCTCGTTCGCCGGTCATTCGAACCCTACCTCGACGCGGATACGGTCAGCGCGCGAATCGGTGTGATGGCGCGCACGCTTCCCGAACGCGTCGCGGCGACGGATGCGTGCGTCGTCACGTTGCTTGAGGGCGCGCGATTGTTTTCCGGGCATGTGACGATCCGCCTTCCCGACGTGGCGCGCCTGACGCTTGCCGTTTCGAGCTACGGCGACGCGCTCTCGTCGAGCGGGCGCGTCACCGTCGTGAAAGAATTAGATGGAAACCTTGAAGGCCGCAACGCCCTCGTGGTGGATGACATTCTGGATACCGGCAGGACGTTCGCCGAGGTGGAGCGGCTTTTGCTAAAACAAGGCGCGGCAAGCATTCGATGGATTTTTCTGCTGGCCAAGGAAGACTGGCGCGGCCGTTTGCCCGCTTCCGTCGTTGACGTGGGATTTTTTGTCCCGGACGGCTTCTACGTCGGCTGGGGTCTCGATCTGGCGGGCCGGCATCGCGACCTGCGCACGATCTACCGAAAGGCGATATCCGATGGCTGACGCGGCGATTGTCGTCGACCTGGGCGGCACGAGCATCAAGTCCGGTTACGTGACGCGCGACAAGCGCCTGCACGAAAAAGGCGAATCGCCGACGGGCAACGATCTTTCCGCGCCGTCGGTTGCGCGCCGCATCGCGGAAATCATCGAGGACCTCGCGGGCAAGGCGCGCGGCGCGGGACACCGCGTGCCGGGCGCGGGCGTCGGCGTGCCGGGCGGTATCCGCAACGACCGGGCCACGGTGAGCCAGTCGCCGAATTTTCCCGCGTGGCAGGACGTGGATATCCGCTCGATGATCGCCGAACACACCGGCGTCGCCGTGCAACTCGAAAACGACGCGAACCTCGCGGCGCTCGGCGAATATTGGGCCGGCGGCGGGCGCGATTACGAAACCGTGGTGCTCTACACGCTCGGCACGGGCGTCGGCGGCGGCATCGTGCTGGAGGGCCGCATTTGGCGCGGCGCCTTCGGAATGGCCGGCGAGCTTGGGCATACAAACATCAACCCCGACGGCCCCTTTTGCGGCTGCGGCAGCAAGGGATGCCTTGAGGCCTACGCCGGGCGCGACGCCATCGTGCGCCTGGCGTGGTCGATGATCCTGAAAAATCGCGCGCGCATGCTCGTCGAACAGGTTGGCGGGCGCGTCGATCAAATCACGCCCAAGGATATTCACGACGCGGCGCGGGCCGGGTGCCCGGATTGCCGCGCGATCTTCGAGCAAGTCGGCCGGTATGTCGGCATCGCGGCGGCTTCGCTGCTCAACACCATCAACATGGAAGTCCTGCTTGTCGGCGGCGGCATTTCGAATGCGTTCGATCTGATCGAGGGAGGCATCCGCGACGAAATCGGGCGGCGCGCGTTCGTCATTCCCGCGCAGAACATGAAACTGGCGCCGGCCCAGCTCGGTAACGACGCGGGCCTGATGGGCGCGGCGTGTCAAGTGCTGGCCGCCTCGCCGGAGCCGGGACACGGGGAGATGCCATGTTAGGCGATTCCATCAACCGCGATGTGCTCGTCCTCGTGCTCGCGGGCGGCGAGGGAAAACGGCTCTATCCGCTGACGGCGGACCGCGCCAAACCGGCGGTGCCGTTCGGCGGCCACTACCGCATCATCGATTTCGCGTTGTCGAACTTCATCAACTCCGGCTTTTATCGCATCAAGGTCCTCACGCAATACAAATCCGAGTCGCTGAACCAGCACATCAGCCGCGGCTGGAACCTGTCCTCGCAGCTCAACCACTTCGTGGAAACGGTGCCGCCTCAGCAGCGCACGGGGCCGGAGTGGTTTCGCGGCTCCGCGGACGCGGTGTTTCAGAACATGAACATCATCACCGACGAGCGGCCGAAATACGTGTGCGTCTTCGGCGCGGACCACATCTACAAGATGGACGTGCGCCAGATGCTGCGCTTTCACGTCGAATCCCGGGCGTCATGCACGATCGCGGCGATCCCCGTGCCGGTCGCCGAGGCATCGTCGTTTGGTTGCATCCAGGTCGACGACGCCGGACGCATGAAAGAGTGGCAGGAAAAACCCCGCCACCCCAAGCCGATGCCGGCGCGGCCCGACATGGCGCTCGCCAGCATGGGAAACTACATTTTTTCGATCGACGCGCTGATGGAGGTCATCGACAAGGACCAGGAATCCGATACCTCGCAGCACGATTTCGGCAAGGACATCATCCCCCGCATCCTCGCCGACCGCGGCAACGTGTTTGTGTACGACTTCTCCCAAAATGTAGTCCCGGGGATGAGCGAGCGCGAGCGCGGCTACTGGCGCGACGTGGGCGACCTGGACGCCTATTGGGCCGCGAGCATGGACCTTGTATCCGTCAGCCCGGTCATGGACATCCACAACCGCGCGTGGCCGATTCACAACTACCTGCCGCCCTCCCCGCCCGCGAAATTCGTGTTCGCCGACGAGGAGCACGACCGCGTGGGCATCGCGACGGATTCGCTTGTCTGTTCGGGAGCGATTATCTCCGGCGGACGCATTCACCGTTCGATCCTTTCCCCCTGGGTGCGGATCAACTCTTACGCGTCGGTCGAGGACTCGGTGCTGATGGACCGCGTCGACGTCGGACGTCACGCGAAGATCCGCAAGGCGATCATCGACAAGGGCGTGAAAGTGCCCCCGGAGACGGAAATCGGCTACGATCGGGCGGCGGATGAGAGGCGATTCCACGTCACCAGGGGGGGCGTCGTCGTGATCCCGAAGGGCGCGCCGCTGGCCTGAGCCGCGCTGGGCAGCCCCCCGGTATCCGTATAAGATCGGTCGCCGCGCCCCGGCGCGGCGGGGGAAATTTCAAGGGGCCAGGGCGTGTCGCAGCGCGTTTCGTTTTGCATCGTTTTGCACAACCATCAGCCGGTCGGAAACCTCGATGAGGTGATGCGTTCGGCGTATCGGCAGTGCTACGCGCCCTTTCTGGATACGCTCGCCAAATACCCCGACATCAGGGTCAGCCTGCACATCTCCGGCGCGCTGTTCGACTGGCTCGAATCCAACGAGCCGGCTTACATCGACCGGCTCGCGCGATTCGTTTCCGATGAGCGCGTGGAACTGCTCGGCGGCGGCTACTTCGAGCCCGTGCTGGCGGTGATTCCACGCCGCGACGCCATCGCGCAATTCGAGATGACCAACGAATATCTCGAAAAACGCTTCGGCGCGCGCCCCGCCGGCGCCTGGCTTTACGAGCGCATCTGGGACGCGCAATTTCCCGATCTGCTCGAATCGCTCGGCATCAAATACACGGTGCTCGACGAGACGCACTTCCGCGCGGCGGGCATCGGCGCGGACGGCATGATGGGGCACTACCTCTGCGAGCGCCTCGGCAAAGCGGTGCACGTCTTTCCGATCCGTAAGGATCTGCGCTACGCGATTCCGTTCGCGGAACCGGGCAAGACGATCGAAATTCTGCGTTCGATTGCCGCGCATTCGCCGGGAGCCTGCGCGACGTACGCCGACGACGGCGAAAAATTCGGCGTGTGGCCCGAGACGCACGACTGGGTTTATAACCGCGGCTGGCTCGACCGCTTTTTCCGCGAATTGTCGTCAAACGGCGACTGGCTGGCGACGACGACGCTCGGCGCCGCGCTTTCGCGCACCGACGTTCTCGGCCGCGTGTATCTGCCCTCGATGAGCTATCCGGAAATGACCGAATGGGCGATGCCGCCGGACGGCGGTTTTCAGCTCGCGAACATCCGCAATGAGTTTCGCGACCGCTCCAAGTGGCCGGAGTACGAGGCTTTCATCCGCGGCGGGCTGTGGGACAATTTTCTCGCGAAGTATCCGGAATCAAACCGCCTGCACAAACGCATGCTGTATGTGTCCGACAAGGTTTCGCGCTGCCCCGCCGAGAGCACGCACACCGCCCTCGCGCGCCGGGAGCTCCTGAAGGCGCAAAGCGGATGCGCGTATTGGCACGGCCTGTTTGGCGGCATCTACCTTGGTTTCTTGCGCGACACCGTGACGCGGCACCTGGCGCGCGCGGAGAACTACGCGGACCTACTGTTGTACGGCGGCGCCGCCTCCGTGCGCGCGGAGGTCTTCGATTTCGACGTCGACGGCCACGACGAGATCCTGCTCGAATCGCCGCGCTTTAAGGCCGTCGTCCACCCGCGCGACGGCGGGTGCGTCTCGGAGCTTGTGCTCGCGCGCGAGGAGCACAGCCTCGCGAACGTCATCTCGCGCCGGCGGGAGATTTACCACGAACGCGCGCGGCAGCAGACGACAAGCGATCTGCGGCGCGACGGCAATTACGTCGCCGACGAAAACGAGATTCCGCTCGACTCGTATCTCGTGTACGACCGCTATACGCGCGCCTGTTTCCGCGACCGCTTCTTTGAATCGACGCCGCCTCTCGAAACGATGATGAACGAGCGCACGCACGAGATCGGCCGGTTCGCGAATCTTGCCGGCGAGATGGTCGTCGACGAAGGCAAGGCCGCGGCGGTGTGCGACGGCATGACGAATCTGACGACGCGCGACGGCGAGCGGACGATTCACCTGCACAAGTCGATCGCCGTTTACCGCGACGAGCCGATGCTGCTGGCCGAATACACGTTCGAGAATCGTTCCGACACGACGGCGGCGTTTGTGTGGTCGTGCGAGCTGAACGTCACGCTCGGCGATCCCGGCGCGCGTGAGCGCCACGTCGATCTCGACGGCGCGCGCCATCCGCTCGACGCGGAGTTCGAGGAGCCGGCCGAACGCCTGGCCCTCATCGACGCCACGCGCCGCTTTCGCCTTCTCGTGCACGAGGGCGGCCCGGCGCTCGTGCGGCAATATCCCATCCGCACGATCTCGCAATCCGAGGCGGGGTTCGAGCTGCTCTATCAGGGCACGTGCATCGCCGCGCTGCGCGAGATCACCCTCGCGCCCGGCGCATCGGCGAGTTTCCGAATTCCCATCGGGCTCGCGCCCCTATCCTGAGCCCGACGGCGAAAACGCACGTTCATGCCTTCCGATATTCCGCGCGAATTTTTCCAGGACTTGCCGCCGGTCAGCGAGTTACGGCGCGATATCGTCACCGGAGAATACGCCATCGTTTCCACCGCGCGCGCCGAACGCCCAATGGCGCCGCCGCCGCCATCGATGCGGAACGACGTCGAGCGCCGCCTGAATTGCCCATTTTGCCCGGGGCACGAGTCGATGACGCCTCCGGAGACCGACGCCATTCGCGAATCGGGCGCGCCGGATGCGCCGGGCTGGGTCGCGCGCGTGTTTCCGAACAAATATCCGGCCCTCCGCATGGGCGCGGAATCCGTCGGGAACGGGCGCGACGAGCTTCACCGCACGCGCGCCGCGTACGGCGCGCACGAGGTGCTCGTCGAAACGCCCGAACATGACCTGATTTTCCCGCGTTTCCCGATCGAGACAATGACGCGGATGTTTTCGATGTACCGGCGACGCATGCGCGCGATCATGGCCGACGAGATCGTCGCGATGGTGCAGATCTTCAAGAACCACGGCGATCTGGCGGGCGCGTCGCAACCGCATGAGCACAGCCAGATCGTCGGATTGCCGATCGTGCCGCCGCGCGTGCGCAACCTGATTTCCGTCGCGGGCGCGTATCACGAAACGCACGGGCGTTGCGTGACATGCGATGTCATCGCGGACGAACTCGCGACCGGGGCGCGCCTGGTGGAACAAAACGACGCCGCAGTCGCGTTGATCCCGTTCGCGGCGCGCTCCGCGCTCGAGACGTGGTTCGTTCCGCGCCGGCATGGCGCGGATTTTCGCGATGCGACGGACGACGAAATCGCCGGCGTGGCGCACCTTCTGAAGGCGCAGCTAACGCGCGTCGCTCGAATTCTTCCCCGGCTGGCGTGCAATGTCGTATTGTCCACCGCGCCGCGCGGCGAGGATGGCCGCGCGCTTCATTGGCGCGTCGAGTTGCATCCGCGAACGGGCACCGCGGCGGGCTTCGAGCAGGGCACGGGGATTCACATCAATCCGATGCCGCCGGAGGTTTCGGCCCGGAGGCTGCGTGAGCTAGTATCCGGCGAAGGAGGCTGAACATGGTCCTACGCGCGCGCGTCACCGGCACCGGATTTTTCGTTCCGGACAACGTCGTCACGAACGACGATCTCTCGAAGGTTCTGACGACCAACCACGAGTGGATCGAGCAACGCACGGGCATCCGCGCGCGGCGGTTCGTGCCGCAAGGCATGACGAACGTGGACATGGTCGAGCACGCCGCGAAACAGGCGATGGACGAGGCGGGCGTCGGGCCCGGCGACATCGACGCGATCATCGCCGCGACGCTCTCGCCGGACTACATCTTTCCGAGCAACGCGCCGTTCATCCAGGAGCGGCTCGGCGTTCCCGACATTCCCGCGTTCGACGTTCGCAATCAATGCAGCGGCTTTCTCTACGGCCTCGCCGCCGCGGATACGTTCATCCGCTCGGGGCGCTATCGGCGCGTGCTTCTCATCGGCTCCGAGGTGCAAAGCGGGGGGCTCGATTTCGACGACCGCTCGCGGGATGTCGCCGTCATCTTCGGCGACGGCGCCGGCGCGTTCGTGATGGAGGCCGACGACGGCGATCGCGGGGTTCTGGGCTTCACGCTGCGCGGCGACGGCTCGCACGCCCAGGATCTTTGGACAGACGCCGAACGCAGCTACGATCAGCCGCGCTTTACGGTCGAGATGCTCGAATCCGGCGCGGCCTGGCCCAAAATGCGCGGCAAGGCGGTTTTCGTCGAAGCGACGCGCGGCCTGCCCGAGGTCATCAACGACGTGCTCGACAAGACGGGGCACACGCTTGGCGAGATCGACTGCTTCGCGTTTCACCAGGCGAATATCCGCATCAACCAGTGGGTCGCCTCGTCGATGAACATCCCCGACGAAAAGGTTTTCAACAACATCGAGCGATACGGCAACACGACCGCCGCGACGATCCCGAGCGTGATCCACGAGGCGCGCGCGGCCGGGCTCGTGAAGGACGGATCGCTCGTCATGGCCGCGGCGTTCGGCGCGGGGTTCACCTCCGCAGCTGCGCTGCTGCGTTGGTGATCGAAATGCGCTGCAAGATCCTCGCTTCCGCGTCCGTCACGCCGCCTGTCGTCGCCGGCAACGATCGCATCGCCGCCGAGCAGCAGCTTCCGCTCGACGCGATCGCCCTGTCCGCCGAGATCGACGCGCGTCGCTACATCGAATCCGGCACGCCGGGCACCGCGATCCTCGCGGAAGCGACGCGCCGGGCGCTCGGAGAAATCGGCAAGACGCCGGACGACATCGAGATGATCGTCGCGTCAACCGTGACGCCCGATCACCAATTCCCCGGCAACGCCGCATTCCTCCAGAAGGAACTCGGCATCAAGGGGCAGGCGATTTTCGATATCCGCGCGTGCGACGGCGGATTCCTGCACACCCTCGCATCCGCCGCGGACTTCGTGACGCATGGCGGATTCAAGACCGTGCTCCTGGCGGCGAACGACATCTTCTCGACGTTTCTCTGGCACTCGCCGGAAGGCGCCGGCACGGACGAACTCTTCGGCGACGGCGCGGCGGTGTGCGTGCTTGCGCCGTCGGAAACGGACGCCGGGATCGTTTCGCTTGTCGTCGGCAACGATCCGGCGAACGTGCGTTCGTTCTGGGCGGAAAAACCAAGCACGATCGACCGTCCGCGTCTCACGCGCGAACTGATTGAACGCGGCGAGTGGCACTTCCACCTCGACCTCGACGCCATGCAAAGGCAAACGGCCGACAAGCTGCCGCGCGTCGCGGCGCAGGCGCTCGAACAGGCGGGCGTGACCGCGGCCGACATCAAGTTGTTCATTCCGGGCACGCTGAAGATGTCGTGGGGACAGGACGCCGCGCGCGTGCTTGGCATCCCCGCCGAACGCACCGCCGAACCTCAGCGCGACCGAGGCTATTACGGCACGGCGATGATCCCGACGGTCCTGCACACCGCCTGGCACAACGGCGCGATCCGCCGCGGCGACCTCGTCCTCGCCGCCGCCGTCGGCGCGGGTATTAGCTACGGAGCGATGGTGTACCGCGTCTGAAGGAATGGCGAATGCGGAATTCGGAATGCGGAATGAATCGCATTCGGCGGTACACAGAGTGCACAGAGAAGACACAGAGGACACGGATGTATTGCAGGAGCGCCCTTCCAGGGCGCGATCGAATTTCGTTTTGAGCCGCAGCCCCCCAACGGAGCGTGCCGCATGCCCGCGCGAGCGTGTTCTTGCGACGATCAGTGCCGCAAACGAAGCGCAGCGGAGTGCGCGGTCGGCAACGCCACGGCATCGAACGCATTCTCCATCGACGCGAGCGTGCGCGTCTTGCGACGATCAGCGCCGCAAACGTAGCGAAGCGGAGTGCGCGGTCTGGTGGCGCGCCATGACGTGATTCTATCCGCAGATTGCGCAGATTTCGCCGATTCCGAAGCAGGCGGGACGCCTGCGCTCCCACCCCTACCCC
>JAIOHV010000142.1 GCA_019912885.1 bacterium | reverse complement strand
GCTGCGCTTCGTTTGCGGCCCTGACATTGCGAAGGCGGTGATGCCGGGGCGGTATCGACCGCGCACTTCGCTGCGCTTCGTTTGCGGCCCTGACATTGCGAAGGCGGTGATGCCGGGGCGGTATCGACCGCGCACTCCGCTGCGCTGCGTTTGCGGCCCTGACATCGCAAAACCCCCTAGATTTCGTACCAGCACCCGTCGGCCGCGTCGATGAAGTCGGCGTCGTCCTGGTCGAGGGCGCCGGATCGGTCGAGGTCGGCGCCGTCGCACCAGTCGTTGCCGACGTTGCAGGGGGTGGGGTTCGCCGGGCCGTAGGCTAGCCAGGCCGCGTCGAAGAGCGTCCTGTCGCCGGCGTCCACGTCGCCGTCGGCGTCGAGGTCGGGACGCTCGCATCCGAGGATCGCCCAGGCGCAGTCGAGCACGGTCGGCTCGAGGGCGCAGTTGGGCAGTTCGTTCATGAAGATGGCGCCGCCGAAGCCCTGATGCGTGATGTTGGGAATTTCCATCCAGTCGCCGTTGACGTCGATGACCTCGTAGTGGTCGCCGTTTCGTTTGATGGGCTTGTCGGCCTCGGTGGGGAAGCGATCCCAGTAGCGGTCGTAGGTGAGGGGCCGATCGGAGTAGCCGTTCACCTCGTCGAGGATGGACTGCCAGAGCTGGGCGTCGGACTTGAGGGCGCGCGGGGTGGAGTCGCCGCGTTCGAGCACGTCCTCGAACGTCTCCTGGTAACGATCGGCGCGTTCCCAATCCAGCGGGTCGTAGTCGGCGTTGCCGACGCCGCCGATGTGCGCGTATTGGGCGGCTTTCTGGAGCTCTTCCACGGCGAAGTTGACCCAGTTCGAGGGCACGGGATCCTGCGCGTTCGCCCAGTCGTAAATGAGCTTCGCGGCCAGGCGGTGGACCTCGGTGATGTGGAAGAGCGTCTCGCGCGCCTCCTGATAGAGCTCGTCGTTGTCGGTCAGTTTCGCGTAATAAGCCACGGCGAAGATGGCCATTTCGGGCTGGTCCGTTCCGGTCGCGACCGTTTTCAGGATATCCGCGACGGGTTCGCCGCCGAGGTTCAGGGCGATGCCGAGCAGATCGAACAGGGACTGGCCGAGAACGCGCACCTCGAGGACATCGCCCCATCCGAGCCCGACGTAGGCGTCGTCGAGGTTCTTGCACGTCTTGGTGATGTTGGGGACGGGCAGTCCGAGGGCTTCGAGGATCGCCTTGATGGCGAGGATCTCATACGACCCCGGCGTTTCGACCGGCTCGGTGGGTGAGGACAGGCCGTCCGCGGACAGGGCCTTGGCCATGTAGGACATCTGGCAGGAGTTCATCGAGCCGAGCCACTCGGGGCCCTCGTCGGTGCCGTCGGGGCGGATTTCGCCGGCGACGATGAGGTGCGCGTCGTCGTAAGGTTCGAACTCGCTGACGGTCATGAGGTTGTAGCCTTCATCGACGGTGCGGTCGCCGATGCGCTGTCCGGCGGCCCACGCGCGGGCGGCGGAGGCGCGCACGTCGGCATCGGCCGCGGGGTCGTTCATGGCTTCGAGCGCCGCGAAGTAGCCGGCGCCGAAATCCGGGAAGTTGTCGCGGCTGTTGTGATTGCCCCAGAAGTAGCCTTCGAAGGGGCCAAGCTGACTGACCATGTAAGACGAGCAGCAATTGGAGATGCGCAGGTAGTTCGGCATTTCCTCGAACACGAGCGTCACGGCGTAGTCGCCCGGGCGCAGGATCGACTCGATGCGGAAGTAGTGATCGGTCGGCTCGCCATTGATGTGATAGACGCCGTCGGAGAAGAAGGCGTCGATGATTTCTTCTTCCAGTTCCGCGTCGTAGTCCTCGGCGGGGTCAATGGGCGTGTCATCCAGCGTGCGTGTCACGGTGCCGCCCGGCCCATCGATGGTCGTCGTGAAGCCGGTCTGCCACTCGCGGCACGTGAGGCCGTCGATGCCCTGGATTTCCTCGGCGTAGGCGAGGCCCTCGAACTGGCGGATGAGCGTGAGGGCCATCTCGCGCGTGCGAAAGATCTTGTACGCGTGATAGGTGTTGAACACGGAAAAGCCGATCCAGTTGTTGTCCACGGGGTGGAGCTGGACCTCGTATTCGTTTCCTTCCTTGGCGATGTTGGTGTGGCCGAGCGTGTGCGCGGGCACGACGTCGCCGACGAGCATGAAGCGGTTGTAGGCCAAAAGCGCGCGATCGACGCGCTCCTTGTAGTAGAGGCGGAAGGCGTCGGCCTTCGCGTTCGGATTGTCCCAGGGATCGAAGACGATGTCGGTGTCGTCGTCGCCGGTGTCATCGTCGCCGGTGTCGTCATCGCCAGTGTCGTCGTCGGACGTATCGTCGTCCGCGTCATCGTCTGTCGTATCGTCGTCCGCATCATCGTCGAACGTGTCGTCGTCCGCGTCATCGTCACCCGCCGTGTCATCGTCGCCGGCGGTATCGTCATCCGCGGACGTGTCGTCGTCGGGCGCGGCGTCATCGTCGCCATCATCGTCGTCATCGTCATCGCCGCAGGCGCAGCCGGCGAACGAGAGCATCAAAACACTCGCGAGCGCGAGCGCCAACCAGCGCGTGTATTTCATGGAACCCGATCC
Organism: bacterium; assembly: GCA_019912885.1. NCBI lineage: Bacteria > bacterium. The sequence goes on along the minus strand of JAIOHV010000142.1, from coordinate 538 downwards.
CTCATGGTGCGGCGCCAATGGCGCGGAAAATTGAGGGGGTGAATTTACCATGACGCGCGAGGAAATAGGAGACAGGAAATAGGAAAGAGGAAAGAGGACACGCGAGGAACGAGAAAAGAGGAAAGAGGAAAGAGGCGAAACGCGAAGTCGTCATGAATTCGCGAACGGCGCGGATGACGACGATTGGAATTGACGGTTTGCGGGGGGCGGCGTGAGTTTTTCCGAAGCTGAGGACCCGCCTTCGCCAAGGCTTCGGCGCGCCATGGCACCTGCGGTCCCGGGGAGGGGCCGTCGCGGGAAGAGGAAGGCGGTGGTATTTGGGGGCGCGTTGGGAATAGCGGGATTTTTTCGGGCGCGGGCGCGGGCAAAGGAAGCGGCGATGCTGGGGCGGGGTCGACCGCGCCCTCCGCATCTTGGCGCCTCCGCGTTCCGCCGAATGCGATTCTGTGATTTCACTCGTCACTCGCCACTCGTAACTCGACACTCGCTACCGGTATTCGCTCCTCAGCTCCTCCACCACGGCCCACTCGGGCATGTC
>JAIOHV010000141.1 GCA_019912885.1 bacterium | reverse complement strand
TCGTCTGTTGCGTCGTCGTCGGTTGCGTCGTCGTCCGCGACATCATCGTCATCCAGATCGTCGTCGCCCGCATCGTCGTCGTCGATGTCATCGTCGCCCGCATCGTCGTCGTCGCCAGCGTCGTCATCGTCGTCGTCATCGGCGTTGTCATCGTCGCCCGCGTCATCGTCGCCTGTGTCGTCGTCGCCCGTATCGTCATCCGGGTTTGGCCCCGTGTCGTCGTCGTCGCCGGGGCGGCGATAGGGATCGCCGTCGTCATCGTCGTCGCCGCCGCCGCACGCAAGACCCGCGAACGCGACGCACACAAGCGCAACCAGAGCCGTGATTCGTTCAAATTTCGTCATTGCAAAACGCACCCATCCCTCGCCCCGCATTGTCGTTTTTCGCGCGTCGATGGTCAACGAATGCCGCGCGGCTCGGGTTCAATCCCGGCGGTCAGGGGAATCGGAGCGGAGGACGGCTCGACGGCTACCGACCATCGTCGAGCACCTCGCGCAACTTGCGCGTGAGGGCGGCGGCGGTGAAGGGTTTGCCGATGAAGTGCGTGCCCGGTTCGAGCGACTCGTGGTGGGCGATCGCGCCGTCGGTGTAGCCGGACATGTAAAGCGCCTTCAACCCCGGGCGGATCGAGGCGAGCCGCGTCTCGAGTTCGCGCCCACTCATCCGCGGCATGACGACGTCCGTCAGCAACAGGTCGATCGGGGTGCCGTGCTTTTCGCAAAGAAGCAACGCCTCGCCGCCGTTCGACGCGGACAGCACCTGGTATCCCGCGTTCGATAAAATGCGCTCGACGAGCCGGCGCACGCCCTCCTCGTCTTCGACGACGAGAACGGTCTCGGTGCCCGGAATGACGGAGGCTTGCGAAAGGCGGCGCTTGACGGGCGATGTCGTTTTCTCCACGCGCGGCAGGTAAACCTTGAACGTCGCGCCGCAGTCCGGTTCGCTATACACCCAGATGTTGCCGCCGCTTTGCTTGACGATGCCATACACCATCGCAAGCCCGAGGCCCGTGCCCTTGCCGTCCGTCTTCGTCGTGAAAAACGGCTCGAAAATGTGCGACTGCGTCTCGATGTCCATACCCGTGCCGGTGTCGGTGACCGCGAGCATCACGAACGAGCCCGGCCTCACGGAAACGTGCCGGTCGGCGTAGCTGTCGTCGAACTCCACATTCGCCGTCTCGATGGTGAGCTTGCCTCCCGCCGGCATCGCGTCGCGCGAATTGACCGCCAGGTTCATGAGAACCTGTTCGATCTGGCCCGGGTCGGCCTCCACGTTGCCGAGATCCGCCGCAAGGCGTGCGACAATGTCGATATCCTCGCCGAGAATGCGCCGCAACATGCCCTCGACGCCCTCGACGACCGTATTGAGATTCAAGACCTCCGGCGCCATGACCTGCTTGCGGCTGAACGCCAGAAGTTGCGTGGTCAGCTTCGCCGCGCGCTCCGCCGACTTGAGGATTTCCTCGATGTCGGCGCGTACTGGATCGCCCGCGCGCAGTTGCTCGATCGCGAAGACGGAATAATTGACGATGACGGAGAGCAGGTTGTTGAAGTCGTGCGCGATTCCGCCGGCCAGCCGCCCGACCGCCTCCAGACGCTGCGAGAGGCGAAGCTGCTCTTCGGTCACGCGCTGCTCGGTGATGTCGCTGACGACGCCGTTGACGCCGGCGGGGCGATCGCCGTTCATGCGGACCTTCCCCTTGGAACGCAGATGCCGAATGCGTCCGTCGGCGTCGATGCCGCGGAATTCGTGCGCGGCGACCGCGCCGGCCAACGTGGCCTCGAAGTGCCGCGCGAGCCCGGGCAGGTCGTCCGGATGGACGAACTCCGCGAAGTGCCGGCCGACGACGCTTTCCCGCGGATACCCGAAAATGCGCTCGATGGCGGGGCTCGCGTATTGGAGATGCCCCGCCGTGTCGATCGAATAGACGATGTCGTCGAGATCGTTCACCAATTCCTGGAAACGGACCTGCGATCGCGACAGCGCGGCTTGCGCCCGCTCGTGGGCGTCGCGCCCGCGAAGCGTTTGAATGCCGTATCCGAGGTCGAGAGCCAGCTCCTCGAGCAATTCGAGTTCGTGGTCGTCAAAGGCGTCCGCCTCGGCGGCGTAGATGCAAAGCACGCCGATGGTTTCGCCGCCGACGCGAACGGGCAGGGCGATCGAACTCGCGTAACCGCGCGCGAGGGCTACGTCGCGCCAGGGTGCGTATCCCGGCTCGGTTTCGATGAAACGCGCGATCACCGTTTTGTTCTCGCGGATCGCGCGGGCGCAGGGGGGATAGGCGGACGCGGACTCGCCCCAACTTCTTCGCACAACGTCGATATAACCCGCGTCGTGACCCGCGCGCGCCGCGGGGAAGATCGTGCCGGCGTCTTCGCCGCCGTTTATCATCCCGATCCACGCCATGCGATAACCGCCCTTGTCGATGATCAGGCGGCACAGATCGTTCATGAACGATTGCTCGTCGGTCGCGCGCACGAGCGTCTGATTGCATTCGCTGAGCGCCGTCAGGGCGCGGTGCGTCCGCCGCAGGGCGATTTCGCCGCGTTTGCGCTCGGTGATGTCGATCGACAGGATGACGACACCTTCGGGCGCCGCCTCGAATCGAAGCTCAAACCATCCTGTCGCGCCGTCGGGAAACGTGAATTCGTTTTCCAGATACGCGGGCTCGCGCGTTTCCATGCACCGGCGCAGAATCGAAAACATCTCGGTGTTCTCGATCCCCGGATACATCTCCATCATCGTGCGGCCGACAAGCGCATCGACGGTTGTGCGCCCCTGCGCCGCGACGGCGGGGTTGACGTAGAGGTAGCGAAAATCGGGACTGATGACCTGACAGCCTTCCAGGAGGTTGTCGAGGACGCCCCGCGCGAGGATTTCGAGGGTAAACGGCAAATCTTCTCTCACGGTCATGGGACCGAATTTGCGTCCGACATTTCTCTTTCCCCATTCAGTATATCGGTCGAGGGATTGAGATTCTATAAGAACTTTCCGCTTCCAACCACTTTGTCGCGACACCGAACCCGTTCGCGACGAACGGATCGATCGACCGGGATCCCGCGTTTTCCGCGCCCCGTGGCTGTGGTAGCGTCCCGGAACCATGACCGGGCATGACATTACCCTGACGGACTCCGAAGCCGCGCGGCCGGGCGCGGCGCCGCGAACGATCGCCGTGCTGCCGACCTATAACGAGCGCGACAACATCGCCACGCTCATCGCGGGCTTACGCGCGCAAGACGTCGAAGTGCTCGTCGCCGACGACGACAGCCCCGACGAAACCTGGCGTCTTGTCGGGGAAATGTCCGAAAAGGACCCGGGGGTCCATCTCCTGCATCGAAAAAATGTCGAACGCGGACGCGGCGTCGCCGGCGCGGAAGGATTCGCGCTGGCGTTGAAAATGGGCGCCGCCCGCATCGTCGAAATGGACGCGGATCTCTCGCACCGCCCGGAGGATCTGCCGCGCCTGTTCGAGGAGATCGAACGCCGCGCGCACGTCGTGATCGGTTCCCGTTTCGCGCCGGGCGGCGTGGACGAACGCACCTCCGTGTTTCGGCGCGTCCTGACGCTTGTCTCGAACGCCTGGGCGCGCGCGGTTCTTGGCGTCCCTGTCCGCGACTGCAACTCGGGGTATCGCGTGTACACGGCCTACGCCATGACACTCATCGAACCCGCGACGCTCACGGCGCAAGGGCCGAGCGTCGTGCACGAAACCCTTATCCGCGCGCATCGACGCGGACTGACGATCCGCGAGGCGCCGATCCGGTTTGTCGACCGCGACAAGGGCCGAAGCCAGCTTTCCTTCGCGCGCCTTCTCGACGGCTGGCTCGCCGTGCTGCGTTACCGGCGCCGCGCGTCGCGCGGGACGCTCTGGAGCGGCGATGCCCGCGCCTGATGTCGATGTCGTCATCGGAAGCCGCAACGCGCGCGCCCATCTGGTGCGATGCCTGGAGTTCGTGTACGGACAGGAGTACGAAGGCGCGGTACACACGACAGTGGTCGACAACAACTCGCACGACTCCTCCGTCTTTTCCGTGACCTCGACCTATCCCCAGGTGCAAATCATCGCGAACCGGACAAACCTCGGGCGCGCGGCTGCCTACAATCAGGCGCTGGCCGCGACGAAGGCGCCTTACGTCCTGTTCCTGTCGCAGGACGTCGAACTCGAGCGCGGTTTTGTCGCCGCGCAGGTCCGTATGATGAACGAGCGCTCCGATGTCGCCGCTCTCGCGGCGCGAGTCACATGGGTCGGCCGTCAGGACGACGAGATCATCGACTCGCTCGGCGTCTCGGTGCGCGGGCCGCGCATCTCGCTTATCCATCACGGGCGGACGGCGCGCGACACGGGCGGGCACGTGCGGGTTTTCGCGCCGGCGGAAAGCGCGGGCTTCTGGCGCCGGGACGTGCTCGCCGCGACGGCGTTCGGCGGCGCTGTCTTCGACGAGGACATTCGCGACGGCTGGCTGCAAACCGACGTCGCGTTCCGCGCGCATTGGCTCGGCTACGAATTCGCGGTCAATCCGGCGGCGCGGGCCGGCCACGCCTGCGGCACGATGCACGCCCGTTATCCGGACGAGCGCCGCGAACGCGAGGCCGCGAAGATCCGAAGCTCGCTTCTGCTTTTCCGCCGCAATCTTGCGCACGAAGGATGGGATCGCTACGGCCGCCAGGTCCGCGCCGAGACCCGCGAGCGCATCCGCGCGTTTGCCCGCCACTGGGGCGTCGCGAGCGGCGCGCGGCTCTCCCTTTCATGCCGGCTTTCGACGCGCGCGATGGCCGCCAAGATCCGCCTGATCGAGGGCGCCTCGCGCCGCGATCCCGCGGCGTTTTACGCGGAGGTCTTCGGATCGTGAATCTCGCGCGCGCCGAGGCGTTCTATCGCGGCAAGGATGTCGCCATCACCGGCGGGCTCGGTTTTATCGGCTCCTCGCTCGCCCACCGGCTCGTGCCGCTCGGCGCGCGCGTCACCCTGGTCGACAGTCTCATCCCGGATTACGGCGGCAACCTCGCGAATATCGAGGGCATCGAGCGCGACGTCACGGTCAACGTGGCGGACGTGCGCGACGCCCATTCGATGAACTACCTCGTGCGCGGGCGCGATATCATCTTCAATCTCGCGGGCACGCTTTCGCATACGGACTCGATGGACGATCCGTTCACCGACCTGCAGATCAACTGCGTCAGCCAGCTTTCGATTCTGGAGTCGTGCCGCCGCAACAACCCGGACGTGAAGATCCTCTTCGCGGGAACGCGCGGTCAATACGGCCGGGCGCAAACCCTTCCCGTGGACGAGACGCACCCGATGAACCCGGCGGACGTCAACGGCATCAACAACGTGGCGGGCGAGGCGTACCACATCCTCTACAACAACGTGTACGGCCTGCGCGCGTGTTCGCTGCGTCTGACCAACACATTCGGGCCGCGCCACCAGATGCGCCACCACCGGCAGGGGATCATCAACTGGTTCGTGCGTCTCATTCTCGAAGGCCGCGAGGTGGAAATCTTCGGTGACGGCCGGCAGATTCGTGACGCGAATTACATCGACGATGTCGTGGAGGCGTTCCTTTTGGCCGGCGCGAGTGACGACGCAAACGGGCAGGTGTACAATCTGGGCGGAACAGCGGCGAGCCTTGTCGATGTCGTCGAAACGCTCGTCGACATTCGGGGCGGCTCTTACCGCCTGGTTCCGTTTCCCCCCGAGGCGCGGGTCATCGAGATCGGCGACTACATCGCCGACCGCGGCAAGATCGCGCGCTCGCTCGGATGGGAACCGAAGGTCGGCTTGCGCGACGCGCTTGCGCGCACGCTCGAATTTTACGAAACGCGAAGGGAAAAATATTTCTGACGGCGCGCCGACCGGCGAGGCCGATCCGAAACGATCGCATGACCCTGACAAAAAGCGAAAAGGCGCGATTTGACGCGCTCCGCGCCGAGGTATCCCGCGGCACCCCCGAGGAGGCCGCGCGCGTCGTGATGCGCGCCGGCGGGCGCGAGGCCGCGGCGCTCATCTTCGAGCATCCCGACCCCGAATCCGTGATGGCGGTCATCCCGGCGGAAAGCGCCTACCTTCTCATCAAGCAGCTCGGCGAGGACGATGCGCTCGAACTTCTGGAACTCGCCACCGACGAGCAGGTGCAGGCCCTGTTCGACATCGACTGCTGGGACAAGGACCGCCTTCGCCTGGATCCGTCGCGCAAGTGGTTTCATATCCTTGCCGAATTGCCGGACGACCGCTTCATCCGCGCCGCGAAAAGGCTGGACCTCGCCTTTTTCGTACTCTTTTTCAAACGGCACATGGAGGTGGAGCGCTTCGACGAGCTAATCGACTGGAACCTGCCGGAATCGCCCAATCTGTACATGCCACCCGATCGCCGCCACGTCATCAAGTATCAGGGCAAGGAGGCGCTCGTGCGTTTCGTGCACGAGCTGTCGCAGAAAATCTATCGCCTGGATGTGGAATTTTATTACCACGTGCTCGAGGCGATCTATTGGGAGATCGGCTCCCAGCTCGAGGAAGACGCCTACGAAACGCGCACCGCGCGCCTGTCCGACATGGGTTTTCCGGATTACTACTCCGCAATCGAGGTGTTCGCGCCGTGCGATCCCGAAAAGTTCCGGCCGCGCAAAAAGATCATGCCCAAGGCGGACGACGAGGATTTCGGCGAGCAGGCGAGCCGCGAGCGGTTTCTGGAGGTTCGCGGCCCGGACAACCTGCTGCGTCGCGTCCTCGCGCGCGAGTTTCCCGAGCGCGACGCGGTCATCCGCGAGATCATGGCGCTCGCGAACATGGTGTCGGTCGCCGAGCGCGTGGCGTTTGCGGACATCGAGCGCGTGCGCGACGTGGTGCAGGCGACAAGCGGATATCTCAACATCGGCATCGAGCATCTGGCGGAACGCGCGATCGACGCGGCGACGACGATCGTGCGCGAAAGGCGGCTTGTCGATGTGTATCGCATCGGGCGAAGTCTGGTGACGCGGCTCGGCAAGCGGGCGGGCGCGCTCATCAAGCTCGCGGCGACCGATCGCAAAACGACGGACGCGCTCATGCTGCCGCACGCGCTTTCGGGTTTTGTCCGCGAGCTGACGGCTTTCGAGCCGCGGCGCGTCGACGGCGAAGGCACGGCTCGCCTGTTCGGCGATCTCTCGGAGGTGGAGGCCGCTTCGGAAACGCTTGCGCGTATCGAGCGGTTCGTGCGCCTGTTCCACGACGAACTCGGCATCACGCCGGAAGTTCTCGATAACGTGCCGATGCTCGGGCTCAACCACGACCGCGAGGGCGCGCTCAACTATCGCACGCTGTTCTGCACCGCGTATGCGAACGACGCACTCGGCCGCGAGCTCGCGCCGCAAGCGCTTCACGTCGAGGACCTGCCGAAGGTGTACGAACGATTCGATCTCGCGGGCCGCAAGCGCCATCTTAACGAAACGGCCCGCGCGCAATTCAAGGAATGGCTCGACGCACGCGGCGCGGCCGATCTGTGGCCGATGTTCGACGAGCTGTTCGAACGACTCGCGGACGAACTTGCCGTCGCGCGCAAATCGACGCGCCCCGACGTGCGCTACATCGGCTCGTTGATCATCGAGATTCCGTATTAAACGTGCCCGTGCCCGATGAGGAAAAAGAGAAACGAGAAAAGAGAAAAGAGACCATCGCAACACGGGAAACCTCCGCTGCTCCGCGTCTCCGCGTGAACAATATGCGATGGCATTCCGCACTCCGCACTCCGCATTACTTGATATCCGGCTCGTCGTTGCGGAAGCTCTCGCCGTCGGACGTGTATAGGTCCGCGACATAGTTCCCGTAGCCGTTGTAGAGCTTGGTGGGAATTTCCTCGGACCCGTCGGGCAGGCCGATGTCGCGCTCGGTCGATTGGTCCCACGGCACCTGCGTGTCCGTCGGATCGACGTTGGACAGAAAGTCGTAGCGATCGGGCACCACGTCTGGCCAGAACGTCGCCGGCATGCTGTCCACGAAACGGATCTCAACGATGCCCTTGATGCTCTTGAAGCCATATTTCCATGGCGTAGCAAGGCGCAGCGGCGCGCCGTGCTGGTTCGGCAGGACGTGCCCGAAGATACCCGTAACCAGGAACGACAACTCGTTGACGGCTTCGTCGATCCGCAGTCCCTCGTAATACGGAAACGGATAATCGAGATTGCGCTGCCCCACCGCGTTGTCCGGATCGTGGAACGTCTCCATACGGACAAAACGTGCGTTTGAGCGCGGTTGCGCCTTTTCGATGAGCTTCGCAAGCGGAAAGCCGGTCCACGGCACCACCATCGACCACGCCTCGACGCAGCGCAGTTTGTAAACGCGCTCCTCGAGCGCAAACATCTTGTGGATGTCGTCCCAGTCGAACGTGAACGGATTGTCGCACAGCCCCGTCACGCGCACCTGCCAGGGCTTGGTCGGAAACCCCTGCGCGTTGAACTGCACCTGCGTCTTGTTGATGCCGAACTCGTAGTAGTTGTTGTATCCGCCCGCGATGTCTTCGGGCGTCATCGTGCGGCCGTCGGGCACATCGGCGAATTCGGGATTGGGATCCGCGGGGTAGAGGCTGTCGATCGAAGGCGGCACATTGGGCTCGAACGGCTCCTTGAAGGTCGGATCGCTGATGCGCTCCTCGTCGACGAAACAGCCGGTCAACAAGCGCGCGGCGGCAAGGCCCGCGCCCGTGAATCCCAGCGCCTTCACGATTTGACGGCGGCTCATGTAGCGCGACTCGGAGATGCAAAGCCTCTCGGGCAGCTCCCAACCGCGCGGAATCTTGATCAGCATGACGCACCTCCCAAAAACAAAACTACGCCAACGCGGGAGGATACGAAACCCGCCGGCGCGGCGTTACGGAAGCGCGCGAACAAAACGAGGATTGAGAACGGTCCGCGCCGCGCCACCACGTTAGCCGTCCATGCCGTCCGTGCGTCCAGCATGTCCATTTTGTCCATGAACGATCGGGGAACGGATACGGCAAAGCAGGCGCGGCGCCCGCGCTTCCGCGATTACCCCAACAAGCGCGTGATCAACTCCGACACCGCCGCCGGCAATCGCGTCACGGCCGCCCATGCGAGGACGGCAAACAGGGCGCCAAGCGTCAGCGCCGCCGCGCCGCGCGCGAGGATCTCGGGCATGACGGTTTCCTCGGCGGCCGGCGCGCCAAGCTCCCGTTCGATTTCGGACGGGTTCGGAAGACGCATTTCGCGCGATCGAGTGCCGGCGGTTTTTTTCGCGTCCATGATTTTCGTCTTCGGCAGGGTCAGCGCCATCCTTTAGCCTCCGCGTTCGCGTTGAAAGAAAGGGCCGCGCGGGAGGGGGTAACCCGGCGGCCCTTGTATCGGAAATCCGGCGCGCGTCGTCCGCGAGCCGGGCGTGGATTACCGCTTGATTTGCATCAGCTCGGCGAGCATCTCGTCGCTCGTCGTGATGGATCGGCTGTTGGCCTGGAATCCGCGCTGCGTCGTGATCATCGCGACGAACTGCTGCGCGATATCGACGTTCGACAACTCCAGCGTGTTCGAGAAGATGCGCCCGTTGCCGCCGACCGACGCCACGCCGATGATCGGCGGGCCGGACTGGATCGACTCCTGGTACAGGTTGCTGCCGACGTTGGCGAGGCGGCTTTGCGTCGTGAAGCGCCCCAGCCCGATCTGTGCGAACTTGATATTTTCACCGTTCGCGTAGCGGCCGACCACGATGCCCTGGTCGTTGATCTCGATGCCCGAAATGTAGCTTGGCGCGAAGCCGTCCTGCGACTGGAAGACCAGCGCGGATTCCTCGCCGAACTGCGTGCTGCCCGAAAAACCCGTGCCGCCTTCGGCGATGGACTCGCCGAAATCGAATCCGATGACCTGGCCTTGCGTCGGGCCGCCGGCGAAATCAAACACGGAGCTTGTCGTGGTCTCCGCGGTGAGCGCGCCGTCGGTATCGAACTCGAGCGTTCCCTGGGCGCAGATCGTGTCCACGCCGGAGATGTGGTCCTCGCCGGCGGTCACGGCGTACCACTCCCACGAGTTGCCGGTGGCGGACTCGGCGGTCTTGCGGAAGAAAGCGCTGATCTGGTGCCCGTTGCCAAGGCTGTCGTACACGGTGATGGAGGTGACGAAGTTCGAGGTGTTGATCGGGTCGTTCACATCGAACGCCGGGCCGCCGGGCAAGGTGTCCGCGGAGGAGGAAAGGTTCGCGTTGATGGTCACGCCGGTGCCGGGCTCCACGCCGGAGCCGGTCTGCTTGGGCGGCAGGGGAGCGTTGCTGACATGGACGTCCTTCAACGTGCCGATGTTGTTCCCCTTGGCGTCAAGGCCGAATCCCTGCACGCGAAAACCGAGCGCGTTCGTGAGGTATCCGTCGGAATCGAAGTGGAAGTTTCCGGCGCGCGAATAATATTCGCCGTTGTTGGTCGCGTCCTTGACGATGAAAAATCCGTTGCCCTCGATCGCGAGGTCGGTGACCGTCTCGGTGGACTGGAAACCGCCCTGCACGAAAAGCTGCGTGACCGCCTCGAGCTGCGATCCGCGGCCGATGCCGTAGCCGGTCGCCAGCGTCTTGCTGAGGATGTCCGAAAAATCCGGACGCGACGACTTGAAACCCGGCGTGTTGATGTTCGCGATGTTGTTGCCAATGATCTCCATCGCGACACCGTTGGAATTGAGGCCGGAAATCCCGGCGTACATCGAACCCAGTACCGTCATGGCCTTTCTCCTTCACCGCCGCCGTTCATCCACCGGCGGGTTGCGGCCCGGGGGCCGTTATTTGTTCACCTCGTAGATATCGCCGATCAGGACCTTTTGCCCGTTTACCAAAAGCTCCGGTCCGCCGCTGCCGAACGACACGCCATCGACGCGCCCGGCAAGAAACGTCGTCGATCCGATGTCGTTGCCGGCGCTGTCGGTCGCGCGAACTTCGAACCGGTACGTCCCCGAAGCGACCGGGCTGGCGTTGCCGTCTTTCTTGTCCCAGACGATCGTTTGATCGCCCGCGTCAAGGCGTGTCTGGTTGATCGTGCGAACGACCTTGCCCGACTCGTCGAAGATCGTGACCTCCACGCTCTCGGCGGCGTCGTCCAGCGCGAAGTGGATGTTCGCATCTTCGCCCTCGGCCACGCGCAGCTTGTCGCCGATCGCCTTCACTTCCTTGCCGATCATCGACACCGATTGCGCGTTGTTGATGCTCGACTGGTAAAGCTGAAGCGTCATCAGGTTCTCGTTCGATTTTTTGAGCTGCTCCACGGTCGACAGTGACGCGAGCTGCTGCAGGAACTCCTGGTTCTCCATCGGCGAGAGGGGATCCTGGTGCTTGAGCTGCGTCACCAGCAGATTCATGAAAACGTCCTGATCGAGCAGGTCGCTCGATTTTTTCGCCTCGTCCGGCACGTAGCCTGTCAGCGATTGAAAATCGACGATGCCTTGCGTGTCCGCCATGGTTTTCTCCTAGACCGTCACGCTGACGCGGCCGGGGTGGCGGCGCGCCGCGGGGCGAAGGTCCGTTTCTTCCTCGGGGGCAATCGACGCGGCCCGCGCGGGCAGGGGCGCCTCGTCGAACGCGCGCGGATCGGCCTCGGCGTGCTGTCGTGCCGAGCCGTCACGGACATCGAACTGGTCGAGCCGGATGCCCTGTTCAGCCAGCGTCGCGCGCAATTCGTGCATGTTCTGTTCGATCGCCGAACGCACGGCGGTCGTTTCAACGATCGCGCTTGCGGTGGCGACGGCATGCTCCACGCGCACCTCAAGCCGGATCGTGCCCAGATTCGCCGGACGCAGATGGATTACCGTGCGCCCTCCGCCGCCGGCCGCCAGGCGCGCGATGCCCTGCACGGTCTTTTCGAAGGCGGCGGTCACGCGC
>JAIOHV010000140.1 GCA_019912885.1 bacterium | reverse complement strand
TCGTTGTCCATGAGGTCGCAAACCTGAGCGGCGTCCTCGGCGAACACGAAGTAGTCGTCGCCGAGCGTGAACACGATGCCGCACGCATACATGTCGGCGATGGTGTCCGCGCAACCGCCTGTGGTCTGCGTTTCAAGGCAGCCGTTGAAGCAGTTCACGTCGCAGGTGCCGACCTCGATGCAATCCGCGAAGCAGTTCCAGGTCGGGCTGTCGGTCTTGGCGCCGGTGCCGTTCACGAAATCCTCGGACAGGTCGCACCACTCTTCGAGGGCAAGCTCGTCGAGCGGGTCGCCGTTGTCGTCAAGGAAGGAAATGCCGCAGCCGAGGAACATACTCTCCGCGACGTCCTGGCATGAGGCGCCGGTCATATCGTCGTCCGCGTCATCGTCGTCGTCGCCAACACCTCCGCAGTTATCCGCCACGCACGTTTCCACGTCCTCGCAAAACTCCGAGACCCAGACGCAACCGGCGACGCAGTTGGCAAATGGATCGCCCGATTCACAGGCCGCGACGGCCTCCGCTTCCGTGAGTTGCCCCGAATCGTCCGCGAGCGCCATGCCGCAATCGTTGTAGAGTGCGGCGAGCGCGTCGCTGCAGTAACCGTCGTCATCGTCGTCGCCCCAGTCGTCGTCCCAGTCATCGTCCCCGTCATCGTCCCAATCATCGTCCGGCAGGCCGTCACTATCATCGTCGCACGCGATCGTCGCGGTCACGGTTAGATCGCAAAACGCGTTGGCTTCGGGATCGTTCGTCGCGACGACATCGATGACGGCCTCCTCCTCACAGTCGAGCGACTCGGTGCGCACGGCGAACGCGCCCGCGCCGGAGATGGTGGCAAAACATGCCGTGTCGTCGGACACACCCGCGCCGCGCAGGTGATAAGTATTGCCGTTGTTGATGGCGTATTGTCCGCGCACCTCGCGGATCGTGAAGTCGGGGTTCAGCAAGAGTTTGTCGACGACGAGCGACAGGCCGATATCGTCGCATCGCCCGCCGCTTTCGCGAAACGGCGCCTCGACCATTTTATCCGAGGTGATGGGGCAGGACGCGCTCTTGCCGTCATCGTCGTCGTCATCATCCCCGCCGCCAATGCACGCCAGGGACAGGATAAGCCACGCGAGGGCGATAAAGGCGCCCGCCTGAATCCGCATGCGTTCGCTTGTCATCGAGTATCCTCCCTCCATCATCCGTTCGCGCCCGCTTCACCATCGGCGCCGCCGTCGCGAGCGGAAATCAAAACGACAGGCCGCAGTTGTCCACCAGGCACTCGCCCATCGAGTCGCAGTCGTCGTTGTTGTCGTAGCACGCCATGTAGCAGTCACGCTCATGGACGTAATCCGGATTGCTGCAAAGCTCCCCGGGCTCGATCACATGGCCTTCGCCGTCCACGAGCGTGAAGCAGCCGTCGTCGCCAAAGAGAAAGCTCATCGCGTCAACGCAACCGGGCCCGGCGTCGTCGTCAGATTCGTCATCGTCGAAGTCGTCGTCGATATCGTCGGCTTCGCCGTCGCATCCGTCATTCGAAACGGCTACCAGCTCGCAAAACGCCTGCGCGCTCGGGTCGGCGGCCGTCAGGACTCCAACCGTCGTCCGGCTCGAACACGCGGATGCCTCCGAACGCACCGCGAACGATCCCGAACCGGTGATCTCGACAAAACAATCGCCCCCTTCGGGCGTGCCCGCGCCGCGCAGATAATAGACGTTCGCGTTGCCGATGGCGTAACGACCACGCACCTCCCGGATCGTCTGGTCCTCGTTTTGTCGGAGTTCCTTGATGACCAACGTGAGCCCAAGCGCCGTGCAGTCGCCGACATAATCCTGGTAAGGCACGGATTTCAGACTTTCGCCCGGAATCGGGCACGATGCACGTTTTGCCGCGTCGCCGTCATCGTCGTCGCCGCCGCCGCCGCTCGACAGGCACGCCGGCACGAGAGCGACGATAAGAACCGCGCATGCGGCGCCGAATCCCAGGCGCGTCATCAAGTTTTCCATGCGTCGCCTCCCTCGAATTCACGATCTGTCATCGGACGCGATCAGCAATATTCCCCGACGCATTCCTCCACGTCCTCGCAGAATTCCGAAACCCAGACGCATCCCGCCACGCAGTCGGCAAACGGATCGCCCGACTCGCAGGCCGCAACCGCCTCGGATTCGGAGAGTTGGCCGGTATCGTCCGCGATAGCCATGCCGCAATCGTTGTAGAGCGCCGCGTACGCGCCGCTGCAATAAGTGTCACCGTCATCATCGTCGCCGTCATCGTCGAGGCCGTCGCAATCGATCACGTCTTCGGAGAACTGATTCGCGCATTCATTCGCGGCGGCGCCGCCGGTACATCCCGCATCGTGCAGGCAGGCAAAGTAGTCAGCCATCGCGTCGTCTAAGCAATCGTTCCAGAAGTCGGCGTAGTCCTTGATGTAGTCGCAAGCCAATTCGGCATCATCGACGGTCACGCCGCATCCGACATAGAACGCGACGCACATTTCGTAGGCCTCGTTGACGTCGTCGCCATCGTCGTCGTCATCCGTGCCCTCGCCGGATCCGCCGTCGTCGCCGCAATCCGCGGACGCGTCGACCGAAAACCGGCAAAACGCCCGCGCGTCGGGATTCGCCGCGGTCACGACGTCGATGACGATCGACTCCTCACAGCGATCGGACTCGGTACGCACGGTGAAAGTTCCGGCGCCGGACAGACGCTCGTAGCACGCCGTATCCGGGGAGAGCCCGGCGCCACGCAGGTAATACGTGTATTCGTTTGTGATCGCGTACTGCCCGCGGATTTGGCGGATCGTGAAGTCGTCGTTCGCGCCGAACGCCTCGACAATGATCGCAAGGCCAATTTCCTCGCAATCGTTCACGACGGCGCTGATCGGTTCGTCGCCAAGATCATCGCCCGGGATCGGGCAGGCCGCGTCGCCATCATCGCCGCTATCATCATCGTCGTCGTCATCACCGCAAGCGGACGCCAGGTTGAAGCCGACCGCCGCGCAGAGAAGCGCGATGACAAACGCTTGTCGGACCTGATGAATCATCATGCCTCCCTACAAATTCATGAAAATGTTTCTATCACGTTTGCGATGGGGCGAAAAGAAAAATCTTCTATATTGTTTGGCCGTTGACGTGCAGGACCGGCACGCCCCCGCGCCGTGGACGGGTCCAAAAACGCCAAACGCCCCGGCGTGGGGCGATCGGGGCGATTCGGGTGCGTGGACGGCGGTCAATCAGCTCGCGCAGGAGGCGCCGTCATCCTTGTGCCCGCACGCGCGCAGCAGCGACATCATCGGGCACCACCTGGTGAACGCGGACTGCACGAGGTTCACGCCGACGAAGGCGGTGAAGGCGTACGCCCACGGTGTCACGGCGTAACCGATGACGACGGAGATGAGAATGAAAGCTCCCGCGATCAGCCGTAGCGCTTCGTTGAGGTTCATAAACTTTCCTTTCCTCAGATGAATTCTTCCACGTTCATCGTGGCGATGTGGATGGGTTTCTCGCACGCGGGATCCCGGCGGCAGGCGCCGACGAGCGCCTCCTTGATGGATTCGGCGTGCGTGTCCGTGACGATGGAAAAGACGATGGAGTTCGCGCCCGGATGAAGGCGCGAGGCGAATTTCTTGCCGTGCATCCCCTCGCCAAACGCGGTCGGAATCTCCGTGAAACCGACGACCGCGTGCTCCTCGAGCAGGACCTCGACCGTGTCGCGGAATTTGTCGTCGACGATGATCATCAGCATCTTCATGCCGCGTCCTCCTGATGGTGGTGCAGCACGTCGCCGTGAACGCGGATCTCGTGCCTGCGGAACATGTAGTAGGAAAGCGGAATCACGACGAGCGTGAGCGCGGTGGAAATCGTGACGCCGAAAATCAGGCTGACCGCGAGCCCGGAGAAGATCGGGTCGAGCATGATGACCGCGCCGCCGATGACAAGCGCCGCCGCCGTCAGGACAATGGGCCGGAAACGCACCGCGCCCGCCTGCAACACGGCTTCCTTCAATTCCGCGCCCGCGTCGAGTTCCTGTTCGATGAAATCGACGAGCAGGATCGAATTGCGCACGACGATACCCGCGAGCGCGATGAAACCGATCATCGACGTGGCGGTGAAATACGTGCCCGTGAGCCAATGCCCGGGGATGATGCCGATCAGCGTCAGCGGGATCGGGGTCATGATGATGAACGGTGTCGCAAAGCTGCGAAACCACGCGACAACCAGGATGTAGATGAGAATCATCACCACGCCAAAGGCGATGCCCATGTCGCGGAATACGTCGTGCGTGATCTGCCACTCACCATCCCACTTGACCGAATACGTGCTCTCGTCCTCGGGCATTCCCGAGAACAGTTGCGCGGCCTTGGCGCCGTCCGGCGCGACGAGATTCGCGATGGTGTCCTTCGTGTCGAGGATGCCGTAGACGGGGCTTTCGTCTTCGCCCACGACCTCGCCGGTCACGTACACCACGCGACGCAGGTCCTTGCGATAGATGAACGGCTCCTGCCCGCGCGTGTCGCGCTCGGTCACCGACTGCACGGCGACAAGTCGCCCGTCGCCGGCGTGGACCTTGATGCTTTCGATGTCCTCGACCGACGAGCGCAACGGCTCGGGCACGTGCACCATCAACTCCACCGGCTCGCGGTCGCGGCCGGTGTGCAAAAGACCGGCGGATTTGCCGTACAGCGCGAGGCCCACAGTATTCGTGACCTGCTCGGTCGTGA
The DNA here is from genome assembly GCA_019912885.1 of bacterium. Classification (NCBI taxonomy): domain Bacteria; species bacterium. The sequence goes on along the minus strand of JAIOHV010000140.1, from coordinate 83,663 downwards.
TGCCCGAAAGCGCCGCCTTGGCCTTGTCCACCGTGAAGGCGAACTTCGCCTGCTCGCGCTCCACCCACCGATCGACATCCGTGATGCCCGGCGCCTCGGTAAAGACGCGCTCGATGTCCGCGGCGAACTTGCGCTGGCCCTCGATATTCGGACCGTATACCTCGGCCATCATTGTCGCCCACACCGGCGGGCCGGGCGGAACCTCGGCGACGATCACCGTTGCGTCGTGGTTCGCCGCGATGGCGTCGATCGTCGGCCGCAGGCGGCGCGCGATGTCGTGCGACTTCTCGGCGCGGTCGTGCTTGGGCAAAAGATTCACCTGCACATCGGCGACGGTCGGTCCCTGGCGCAGGAAGTAGTGGCGAACCAGGCCGTTGAAGTTGATCGGCCCGCTCGTGCCCGCGTAGATCTGCAGGTCGGCGACCATCGGGTCCTTCGCGAGCGCGTCGGCGATCTCGCGCGCGAGTGCGGTCGTTTCCTCGAGCGTCGTGCCCTCGTCGGCGTCGATGACGACCTGGAACTCCGACTTGTTGTCGTGCGGCAGCATCTTCACCTTCGCCGCGCGCACGTAAAAAAGCGACATCGACGCGAACAGCAGAACGACGACCGACGCCAGCGCGAGGTTGCGCAGCTTCGCGTTCTCGACCAGCGGCTCCATGAGCCGGCGATATACCGCGTCGATGCGGCCCGCGCCGTGTTCGGCGTCGTGCGCCGCCTCGCCCTTGCCGAGCCTTGCGCGCACGCGCTCCGAAAGCGTCATCAGCCCGCCGGCCATCCACGGCGTCACCACGAACGCGACGACAAGCGAGAAGAACATCGCCGCCGACGCGCTGATGGGAATGGGGCTCATGTACGGGCCCATCATTCCGGAGACGAAAGCCATCGGCATGAGCGCGAAGATGACGGTGAACGTCGCGAGGATCGTCGGGTTGCCGACCTCGTCCACAGCGTATGGCGTCATCACCGATTGCGGCGCCCACTTCATGCGCGCGTGGCGGTGAATGTTCTCGACCACGACGATCGCGTCATCCACCAGAATCCCGATCGCGAAGATGAGCGCGAACAGCGTAACGCGGTTGAGCGTGTAGCCGAAAAAATAGCTCGTGAAGAGCGTAAGTGAGAGCGTCATCGGAACGGCGACCGCGACGACCGCCGCCTCCTTCACGCCGAGAAACACGCCCATCAAAATGATGACCGCCACCGTGGCAAGCACCATGTGGAAGATCAACTCGTCTGATTTTTCCTTCGCGGTGAAGCCGTAGTCGCGCGTGAGCGTCGCGTCGATGCCCGACACGATCACATCGCCTTTCAGGTCCTGCACGCGCTTCCAAAGCGCGGTCGTCAAATCGGTCGCGTTCGCGCCGCGCCGCTTGGCGACGGCGATCGTCACCGCCGCCTCATCGGCGAACGGCCAGTCGGAATCGCCCGCGTCCTTTGCGGCGGCGTGCGTCGCGCCCGCGCGGTGAAAGACGTAATTCGCGATCTCCTCGGGTCCGTCGATCACTTCCGCAACGTCGGCCAGATACACGGGCCGGCCGCCGTAAACCGCGACGACCGTATTGCCGACGTCCCGCGCGTCGCGGAAAAAGTCGCCGACCTCCACGAGATAATTCTTGCCGCCCTTGGCAAACGCGCCCGCCGGAAGATTCGCGTTATCGCGCGAAAGCGCGCCGAACACTTGCAACGGCGAGACCATGAACCCCGCGAGGCGCGCGGGATCGATCGCGACGCGCACCTGCCGGCGCTGCCCGCCGATGAACGTCACGTCCGCGACGTCGGGCGCCTTCTTGAGCTCGGTCGCCAATTCCCCCGCGACCTGGCGCAGCATGTAATGATCGTAGAGTTTCGAGTGCAGCGTCACCGCCATGACCGGAACGTCGTCGATCGTGCGCAGCTTGATGAGCGGCTGCCCCACGCCGTGCGGAATCCGGTCCGCGTTGCCGTGCAGCTTGTTGTAGACCTTCACCAGACTGTCTTCTTCGTTCTCGCCGACCTTGAAGCGGGCGATCACCATCGAAAGACCCGGGCGCGACACCGAGTAGAGATGCTCGACGCCCGTGATCTCCCAGAGCAGCTTCTCCATCGGGTCGGTGACGAGCGTCTCGATCTCCTCGGGCGAGAGCCCCGCCGACGGCACGAAGATGTCGATCATCGGAACGATGATCTGAGGCTCTTCCTCGCGCGGCGTGATCGCGAGCGCGAGCGCGCCGAGGAAAAACGCGAACAGCACCAGAAGCGGCGTCAGCTTGTTCGCCTGAAACGCGGCGGCGATCCGCCCGGAGACGCCGAGCTTTTTTCGTTCGAAGTGCCGCCGCAGAACCTCGCGTTCCTTCGCGTCCATCAGTTCACCACCTTCGCCGGCTGGCCGTCGATGAGTTCGGAGATGTCGGAGGTCACGATGCGGTCCTTCGCGAGGACGCCCGCGAAGATCTCCGTCCTGTCGCCGGACGCACGCCCCTCGCGCACGAGGCGCAGACGCACGCGATCGCCGTGATCCACGACCCACACCCCCGCCAGTTGCCCGCGACGCACGACGCGGTCCGACGGCGCAAGCCGCGCGCTCGCCGCGCCGTCCGGCTTCGCGAAACGCACGCGCCCGAACAGGCCGGACCGAACCTCCGCACCGTCAACAAGCGCGATGCGAACGACCTGGCTGTGCGTTCCGTCGGAGGCCGGCACGATCTCGCTGATCTCGCCGTCGATTTGCGATTTTTCGCCGGACACGGCGTCGAGCAGGACCGGCGCCTTTTGCCCGATCTCGATGAACGCAACGTCGCGTTCGTTGACCGTCGTCTCGAACTCCAGCGCGGATTGGCCCTCGATGCGCACGAGCGGCCGGCCGGGCGCGACCATCTCGCCCTCCTCGATCATCGTGTCGACGACAACGCCATCAAACGGCGCGGCGACGCGGGCCTCGGCGAGGTAGCTTGCGGCCTCGGCGACGGCGCCCTGTGCCTGCTCCAGCGCGCCCCTTGCCGCGTCGTAATCGAACGTCGCCTTGTCGAGCTCCGCCTTGGACGCCGATCCGGATTCGAACAGCGTCACGAAGCGCTTGTGATTGGCCTCCGTAATCGCGAGCGCCGCCCTGGCTTGCGCGAGCGCGCCGGCAGCCTGCTGCGCCTTGCCGGCGATATCCGCGTCGTCGATGCGCATGAGCGTCTGCCCGCGACGCACCTTGCTGCCCGCCTTCACCTTGATGTCGCGCACCGTGCCCATGACCTTCGAGGCGAGGGTCGATTCGCGCACGTTCTTCACGCGGCCGACGGTCTGGAAAAACGCGCCGGATTCGGCGCCGCCGGGTGTTTCGACACGCACCTCGGCGACGGGCGGCTCGACGTAGGGCGTCGTGGTCGCGCCGGGCCCGCAGCCCGCGGCGGCGATCGCCGCAAACGCCGCGAACGCGACAAGGATCGTGCTCTTTTTGGTTTTCATATCAGTTCCCTTCCGTCGTTTCGGCGTCCGGGCCGCACTGCTGATCGCCAACGGCGTGGCGAAGCGCGAGCCGCGCGAGAATCAGGTCGTAGGTGGCGTTGAGTTCGTTGGTTTTCGCCTTGGTGTCGTTTGTCTGCGCGTCGAGCAGATCGCCGATCTTGAGCAGGCCGCTTTCAAAGCGGTTGGTCTGGATTTCGAGCGCGCGTTCGGCCTGCGTCACCGACGCGGACGCGACGGCGAATTTCTGCTCCGCGGCCGAAAGGTTCAGCCGCTTTTCCATCACCTGCAGCGCGACGCCCTCGCGCATGTGCGCAAGGCGCGTTTTGGCGGCGCGCGCCTCGTTGACGGCCTTGCCGACCTTCGCGACATCGCGCCCGCCGTCGAAGATTTCCCAGTTGGCCACAAGGAAAACCGACCAGTCTTCCGCCTGATCGCCGAGCCATTCCTCGTCGTCATGAAAATTGTATTCGGCCTTCAGCCCCACGGTGGGGACAAAGCCCGTCGCGGCCATCGCCTGCCCGGCGCGCGCGACATCGACCTTGCGCATCATCGCGGCAAGGTCGGCGCGCCTGGCGAGCGCCTCGTCAACGAGCGCATCCGGTTCTCCGGCCCCGCATTCGAAATCCGGCGGTTCCGCGAGATCCCACGCCTTGCCGCGTTCGGCGCCAAGCAGGAAGTTCAGGTTCTCGATCGCCAGGCGATAATGGTTTGACGCCTCGACGTTCGCGAGCTTCGCCTCGCCGCGATACACCTGGGCCTGCAACTTGTCGGATTCGAGCGCAAGGCCCTGGTCGTAATAGTCGCCCGCCGTCTTCACGTGGCGGTCCATCGTGGCGATCACCTGCTCGGTCAGCGCCACGAAGCGCCGCGCGCGCAGGGCGTTGTAATACGCCTCGGTGACGCGGAAACGCACATCGACCTTCTGCCAGTCGCGCGCGTGTCCGGCCGCCTGAACCATGCGGCGGGCCTGGTGGATGCCGGTCAGGATCTTCCCGCCGCCGAAGATCGCCTGCGTCCCTTCGATGCGTGTGATGTAGTCGTCGGTGACGTCGGGCTCGTTCGGATCGGTCGTCTGGAATTCCATCAGCGAGAACGTCCCCTGGTTCAGCGACGTACCGAAGGCCATCACGGGGTTGTTTGTTTGCATGTGGATCGCCTGCACCGAAACGTGCGGCAGGTAATAGCTGACCGCCTCGCCGACTCCGAAACCGGCCGCGTTGCGGTCGTATTGCGCGGCCTGAATCTCCCGATTGCCCGCGAGCGCCAGGTCGATCGCGCGCTCGAGTGTCAGAGTCTCGGTCGCGAAAGCCGGCGGGCTTGCCGCAGCCAGCAAAAGTACGAAAGTCGTCATCCACGCCAAACGCATCCACGCACCTCGTCTCGATTGGGGGACTTCCTGGAACTGCAGCATCACGAGGGTGGATAGACCACGATCCGTGCCAAGCGGCGTTCCGCACCGGAAGTTATTGTTTTATTTGATGATTGTTAATGTCTGGCGGGATCGTTGCGGCGTAATGTTTCGCGTTGTTTCGCTGATGTTGCATCGATTTGTTTCATTGCGTTGCGCGCCCGGGGTCGCCGAGCCCGGCCGGCACGAATGTCGTTATCTTCCGTCGCGTAGCAGTCGCCAAAAGCCGGTTCGAACGCGGGCAATCCCAAGTTGTGCGCCAAGTCGTAAAGGGAGTGCTTCTTGTCGATGGAGCGAATCAGATCCGTCTGGAAAAGCGGAAGCGAAACACGCGCCTTTTTCGGCTTCATGATTTACGGCGTTTCGTCCCTCCAACCCCATTTCGCGTGAAAATCATCTACCACGGAATGCGCGTGGCGGGACGTGTGTTGGCGCGAGGGAACGAAAGGCGCGTTGGTCTCGCGCTTTGCGGCCCTCCGGGTGCGCGCGGCGCATCGGGACTATAAAAAGTCCGAGCTTCGCGAGCGCGAATGGCTGCTCGTCGAATGGCCCAAAAACGAGAAGGAACCGACGAAATACACCCTGTCCTCGGCCCCGGGGATGGTCCCCCTCGACGATCTGGTGCGCCTGGTGAAACTGCGCTGGCGGATCGAGCGGGATTACGAAGAAATGAAACAGGAACTCGGGCTCGGGCACTACGAAGGCCGCGGATGGAGGGGGTTCCACCATCACGGTGCCCTTTGCGTCGCGGCGTATGCCTTCCTCGTCGCGGAGCGGGCGAGGCTTTCCCCCCCAGAGCCTCTGGCCTTCCTCAAAGCCGCTCGCCTACCCAAAGGTTTTCGGCCAAGAGGCGCCCCCGGTTCGTCCCGAACGACACAGCCCCGCGTCCATCGCCACGAAACGACTTGAATGCGCACGATACCTCACCAAAAATCTCGGGCACTGCCCCTGCTGTGGGCACGAAACGTTTATGACACAGTAGTAATAGGTGACTGTCCCCTTTTTTGCCACTTCTCGCCTTTCAGGAATCGGCGATACCCGGTGTTTCCGACGAGGCTCTTCGACTCGCCGGCTTCGAGTTTTTCCATGAGCGACTGGACCATCGCCTCGCGCGCGGCGGCGTCCTTTTTCGCCTCGACCTCGTTGTAACAGACGACGTAGCGCTTGCCTTCGAGGGTCCGCTCCGCCACGCCGAGGCCGGGCGCGATCTCGTCGAACTCGCGCGTCATGTGCAGAAGGTCCGTCACGTCGAGGTCCCGGCGCATCCGGCAGCCGAGGATGAAATCGAACGGCGCCTCTTTATCCCCCGTGAGCAGCTCGATCGAGTCCTTCGAGATCATCCCGCGATCCGCGACGACGACGACGCGCCGGATCTGAAAGCGCTCGCGCAGGCGCGTGACCACGTGCGTGAAGGCGTCCTTGTCCGCGGTGTTGCCGGGAAAGACCTCCCACGCGATCGGCCAGCCGGATCGATCCACCGCGACGCACAGCACCATCTGCGGCAGGTCCGGCCGTTTGTCGCGGGAGTAACCGCGTTTGCAAAACGCCGTCTCCTGGTCGCGATAGACGTACGTGCTCGTCGTGTCCAGGAAGACCAGGTCAATCTCCTGATGAAACAGGTCGCGGTCGCGAAAAAAGAGCATGCGCTCCAATTCCTCGCGGACCTCGGCAAGCCAGCCGACCGTGCGGTACATCTGGTGCAGGCCGATCTCGGGCAGACCCTCGACGTCTTTCAACCACTCCGAGCCTTGAAGATCGCTGCCCGGTTCGCACAGCCGCTGCAAGGCCAGCGCAAACGCCACGCGCTCCGGGTCGAACGCGAACTTCCGGCCAGCGGCCAGACGCCCCAGCACGTGCGGCAAACCCTGCCGCTCCCACAAACGGCCGAAAACCAGCGCCGGACCCCAGGATTTCGCCGACCGCGCCACCATCCCCTGCGTGCGGTGGGCCTCGATCACGCGCACGCGATCGCTGAATTTCGCGAGGCTTGTCAGCACGCCGTCGAGCTGGCCCGACGCCCGCAAATGCTCGATGCGCCCGAGATTCGCGATCAGCCGTTGTTTGACCTTCGCGCCTTCCCGGTAGGATTCGCAAATTTGCAGGTACTCGTAGGTCTTCCCGCCCTGCACACTACGCCGCAGCCGTACAAACATGCGGTCACATTCAATGCCAACGACGCTGCTGTCAACAGCTAATCCACATGCAGACGCGCTTTTTTACCACTACATTTTCGACGATTTTCCAAAATTCGGCGCGTAAATCCTTGATTTTACTCGATTCACAAAATCGAAACCGCCAACAAGTGTCGAAAATGAGTCTGAGCCGAGTCGGACTCCAGGGACATCAAACCATGTGTTTTTCCGCCGCCACGCATTGTTTTCGCGCTCGAAAAAATACGTTTGATAGTAAACGCGCGTAAGTTGGTGTGGCGTCGTCCGCCAATCTACACGGGTGACCGTCGCGTACGTCACGCCGTCGCGTGTCGGCGCAAGTCCGAGCCACCGGAAACCTGTGCCGTTATACGAATCGCCCGCGTCTGGAATTTCGCTGAGCGCTTGCGTCAACCATGAACCCCTTTCGCCAAAGACGTGCGTTACTTTCTCCTCGGTTCGATACAGGATGTTCACAACACCACTTTTCGCGCGTAGAACGATGCATGGTGCGGAGTGCTCATACATCTTACCTGGCGGCAACGCCTCGGACGTCCATTCACCACTCGAATTTGTCCAATACTTTAGCTCGCGAGTATCCGGGTCGAAACCACAGACATGGCTGTGGCCCGCATCGTCACGATCAATCGACGGGCTGTAATGCTTTTCGCCAGTCGCGAGCGTCGTCCGCATCGCCATGTCATCGCGAATCTCCCAGGCGACGAGCTTGTTTATGTCGGAGCAAATGACCGAGAGCGACCCGTCGGATGAACTCGCGGCATCGAATCCGCTCCGGCAACTCCCGACATTCATGGCCCGTTTTTTTAAGCCGCTATCACTTGAGGCGGCAATACCGATTTTCCCGTCCAACTCGTAAACAAGCCGCGCCGTGCCCGCCTCATCAATCGCGATCGAACCGGATTCGAGATAGATCGCACCCGCAAACGGTAGCGTCGTTGATATCCATTCGGATTCGTCGCGAGCAATCTTATCGAGCTGTTCGCCATTTGGATCGTGAAATACGATCGGTGCGCCGTCGCCGTCGAATGCAAGGCGAAATTCGCCGCTGCTAGCCGCCGTCGTACCTGGTAGCACTTCGATTTCCCACGCCGGGCCCGTCCGCCGCGCGTACCGCAAGTTCGAGTCGCCCACATAAGCGATGGCAACGTCACCGCGCGGGTCAAACGTGATCGCGCAACCGGAGCGCGAGGTGTTGTCGACGACCTCCCGCTGAAAAGCGCCGTTCGTATTGTTGGCGTAATATCGAACGCCGTCACTCCGCGTGTACGTCACATGCACGACGCCTGCCGCATCAAGCGCCATCGCGCCGCCAAGATAGCCTGCATCGTCGATGTCCTGAAATTGCCAGATCCCTCCGGCGTTGTTCGCGTATTGCGGCGGATAAGAATCTCCGTCGTATGCGACGTGAACGTGATCCTCGGCGTCAACGGCAATCGCGACCGTGTACCCGAGATCAAATCGCGGGTCGAACTCTGCCGCGGTCCACCCCGCGTCCGTTTGCTCCAGATAGATCGGCCCGTGATAGGCCCCGACCAGAACACGCGCGTGACTTTTCGAGTCGATCGTGATCGCCGTTCTCGGGCACACGAATGAATCCAAAGCCACGATGAGGACGGTCTCGTCCGCCCAATCGCCGCCGGCATTTGTCGCGTAGCGGATATCAAAATTCGAGTCGCAATACGCGATATGGATATGATCTTGCGAATCGGTCGCTACGGAAACATCAAGAACGTATCGGCCCCAAGCGCGAATGATTTCCGACCATGTCCAATCGCCGTCTGGTGTTTCGCGAAGTTCCAATAGAAACGAACCCATCGTCGCAATGACCACGAATTGTCCGTCGGTAAACCGTGCCACGTCGAAACCCTCGCCGCCCAGCGCGCCGCCCTCGATCAACTCGCCATGGACGGGGCCGTCGTCGAAAGTGAACCCGGTCGCGTCGATCCAGCGGGTCGCGAACTCCGCGTCGCGATCACCCGCCGCATCGTCACCGAACTCGCTGATGGCATCGTCATCGTCCATCTCATCATCGTCCGCACTCGCGGAATCGTCATCGTCATCCGCCACGTCATCATTGTCGTCCGCGACGGCGATCGGCGTGCCGCCGGTGTCGCACCCGGCAAGCGCCGCCACGACGCACCCCACCGCCAGCACCAGGAACAGGTATCCCCGGAACACATGCACGCGATATGACATGCACTACCCCCGAAAAGAGGGATGCATCATATCACGAATGCGAGGAGTGAGGAGCGAGAATTGAGAAGCGAGATCGGGTGCGGGTACGTAGCTCTTCCGACAGCCAGCCCTTGATTCGAACCGGTTAACCGCTTGCTGACGCGCGCGGCTCTGTTGACTCGGCGACCTCCGCGCGCTCCGCGTCTCCGCGTGAGACTTGCGCTTACGCGGTTTCGAGCAGCTTTTTGGCGAGCTGGTCGGCGAGCTTGCGGGCGTCGGCGTCCAGGCGTTCGCGCGCGGCGGCGACGGTCGATTGCAGGTTCGCGCGCGTCTCTTTCATGATGCGCTCGGCCTGGCCGCGCGCCTCGCCGAACACCGACTCACGCTGTCGCGCGGACTCCTCCGCGAGCGCGGCGGACACGCGCTGGGCCTGCGTGTGCGCTTCCTCGAGCCTCGTTTCGAGATCGGCGCGCAACTCCTGAGCCTGGCGGCGAAGCTCGCGCGCCGCGTTCGCGGGCGCCTCGTGCGCCGCTTCGCGCGCGTCGAGCACCTTGCGCACCGGCGTGATCAGAACGCGCCCCAGAAAAACGAGGAGCGCCAGAAACAAAACGACGACGTATCCGAGCGTCCAGTTGACTTCGATCATACCCGATGTCCCCAAGCCGCCCGGCAAGGACGACCACGTTTGTCCGGCGCGTTATTTACGATATTTACCGCAAAGACGCAAAGGGCTTGTAGGAGGCTAGAAGGCTGAAAGACTGTAAACTCATCGCAGGAGGCGCAAAACACCGTTCACCACAGAGAGCGCGAAGGACACGGAGGGGAAAAAACGACCCGATGCGCGCTGTTTTTCCATCCGACGACGGAAACACGGAAATACCTCTGTGGACTCCGTGTTCTCCGTGGTCAATCGTTTTTGACGACGTCCGCGCCGAGCGTCAGGTGGATCTCCGAAAGCTCGACGAGCGGTTCTTCCTCGGCCCGGCGGTGCATGGCGACGAGCCTCGGCAGCTCGCCGGTCGCTTCGCCGTGTCCGACGTATTCGAAGTCGTGCGTCGGCGTGTAGAGCTCCTGCCCCTTGGCTTCCGGGTCGTCGCGCTGCTTGAATTCGTAGTTGCGCATCGTGACGCCCTCGGGCGGCGGATTGAACAGTCTCGCGATCGCGTGCGCCTTCTCCTTGTTGTAACAGCGAAACCGGAACTTGAAGCTTTGTTCAAGCACCTCGTGCGCCGACTCGATGTCGATCGCCGCCGCCGTCGCGGCCATCGCGCGGAAATCGTCGAATACCGCGGCGGGCACGAGCACGTGCAGGTGCGCTTTTTCCAGACGCACCATCTGCAACGCCTTGTGCAAGCGCGTCTCTCCGTGGATGCCGACATCGCGGGAGATGAAGACGGCGACGTTGGCGCCCATCGTCGCTCGCGCGTTGGCGACAAGGTCGCGAATCTCCTGCTCGTTGCCGGTCAGCACGAATTCGAAATAAGCCGCGCTCAAGGGGCGCCTCCTTTTAGAAGAAAACGAGTGTCATCAGCAGGAAGACGACGACGAGAACCGGAATCGAATACTTCAGCATGTAGCCAAAGAACGTGGGCATCGGAATGCCCGCCTCTTCCGCGATCGATTTTACCATGAAGTTCGGCGCGTTTCCGATGTAGGTGTTCGCGCCCATGAACACCGCACCGACGGAGATCGCCGCGAGGAAGTCGATGCCCGGCGGCGGCCCGCCCGCGGCAGCGCCGATGAGGTGCGGCACCGCCTGCGCCTCGGCCACGCCGGGGTAGAGCTGGCCGAGCGCGGCATTGAAAAACGTGAGGTACGTCGGCGCGTTGTCGAGAAAGCTCGACAAGACGCCCGTCGCCCAGAAGTAGCGGGGCGGCGTGTTCACCGCGGACACCAGGAAGCCGAGCGCGCCCTCCTGCCCGGCCTTCAGGATCTCGAGCGCGGGGATGATTGTGACGAAGATACCCGCGAACAGGTACGCGACCTCCAGGATCGGAAACCACGTGAAGCTGTTGGCCTCGCGCATCGAGGCCTGCGTCGATTTGTAGGCGGAGATGGCGATGACGACGATGGCGAAATCGCGAATGAGATTCTGTACGGACTCGTGCACGCCAAAGCCCATCGGGATCTCGCCGAGTTCGACCATGCCCGAAAACAGCACCGCGCCGACGATGCCAAGGAGGAACAGGAAGTTGTGCGCGCCCTCGATACGCAGGGGCTCGCGTTCGCCGTCGGCGGGCGGCGCGGACTCGCGGCGATACATCACGGTGTCCCAGACGTAAAAGATGGCGAGCACGAGCGCCGCGACGAAGGACGTTTCCAGCCAGACGTGTTTCATCGTCCAGAAAAACGGCACGCCGTGCAGGAATCCGAGGAACAGCGGCGGGTCGCCAAGCGGGGTCAGCGATCCGCCGATGTTGGCGACGAGGAAGATGAAAAAGACGACGACATGCGCCTGGCGCTTGCGCCACGCATTCGCGCGCAGCAACGGGCGGATCATCACCATCGCCGCGCCGGTCGTGCCGATCCAGGAGGCCAGGATCGTGCCGATGAGGATCATCGCGACGTTCACCGCGGGCGATCCGCGAAACGATCCGCGGACGACGATGCCGCCGGCCACGGTGAATAGGCCCGAAAGCAAAATGATGAACGGGATGAAATCCGCGATGACGATGTGCCAGATCGCGGACACGGCCTGCATCTTGTATCCAACGAGGAACGGCACGGCGAACGCGAGCGCGCAAACGGCGCTCACCTTCGGAAAGTGTTTGTGCCAGAAATGCGGAAGCACGAGCGGAAACAGGGCGATCGAAAGCAGAATCGCGGCAAACGGAATCGCCCACACAAGCGAAAGCTCCTTGCCGAGTTCGCCGTGGCCATGTGCCGCCTGCGCGTCGTGCGACCCGGCGCCGGCGGACTCGCCGCCAGCGTCGCCTTCGTCGTGGGATTGAGCCGCCGCCGGCGCCGCGAATAACGCGAACGCCGCGACAAAAAGGATCGCAAGAACAACCGTCCGCGAACGCACGATGGGAATCCGCCTATGAAAATCGGCCCGGGAATCAAGCGCGCGGCCCCTGCGCGCGCCGTCCGGGACCGAAAATAATCGTGCGGAACTTATCGTAAGAAAACCGGGGATGCTTTAGGGGCGTGTTGACGAAGATCAATCTCGCCCCTCCGGATGATCGCTCGCCGAATGGCCCGGGCGACCGCGCGGGCCTGGTTGCGTTTGGGTCGAATTTTCAATAATGTGAAACGTGGAGGTGATTTTGAAAATGGTATCCGAAAACGATCGCGACACGCGGCGGGTTACGCAGTCCCGGACTACGATATCGGTACCCAAGGGCGAGATCGACGAGGTCGCCGAGATAGCCAAGGTTTTGAAGGTCGCGCTGGCAAAAACGAAAGGGCGGCGTCCAAAAAGCCGGTTCGTCGGACCCGACGGAGAGTCATCGAAGATCCCCCATTCCGTGCTTCAGGTGATGGCGAAAGCTACGGAGTCGCTTGCGCGCGGCGATTCGGTTTCGGTCGTACGCGTTGACGCCGAACTCACGACCAAGCAAGCCGCCGACATCCTGAATGTATCGAGACAATATCTCGTTCGCCTGATTGAAGAAGGAGCATTGCCCGCGCGACGCACGGGCAGTCATCGCCGCGTGCAACTGCAGGATGTTCTCGCCTATAAAAAAATGCGTGACCGCAGGCGCCGGGCCGCGTTGCGCAAGCTCGTGCGGATTACTGAAGAAGCGGGAGGATATGGCTGGCAAATCGACGATCATAAGCGGAATGAATCGGGTTCCTAAGGCATCATGGCGGTTCCGATTGCCGTGCTCGACACAAATGTCCTCGTACCCGCCGCCCTTCGCGACACCCTGCTGCGATTCGCGGAGTCGGGGCTGATTCAGGTCCGTTGATCGCAAAACATCCTCGATGAATTGGTGCGGACGCTCGTGGCGCGCCGCATGTCAAAGCCCGAACGTGCTGCGCGTTTACGAAGTATCTTGAATGAAGGCTTTCCGGATGCCGACGTAACGGATTTCAACGCTCTGATACCGACGATGCCGAATCATCCCCACGACCGGCATGTTTCCGCCGTCGCCGTCAAATCGCGGGCTTCCATCATTGTCACCGCGAACACCCGGCATTTCAGCAAGCTTCCGCCTGGCGTCGTCGCGATGAAGCCCGACGTATTCATGACGCGAATTTTCGAGTCCGATCCTGACGGCGTTACCGACGTGCTTCGCGCACAAGTTCGCGACTGCACGGATCCGCCCATATCTCTCGATCATCTGTTGACCGAGCTTGACATCAACGCGCCCGGATTCGCGAAGGCGATCCGGGCGCATGTCGCCAGGTCAAAAAAGAAATAGGCCGCGGGTTTACGCTCCGCGCTCGCGCTCGCGGCCGCTGTCCGCGGCGCGCAGGTTCGGCTGGCTCGGCCGCTCGGACTTTTCGGTCTTGTCGCCCTTGTCCTCGGTTTCCACGTCGGCCGGCAGGTTTTCCATCTTGCAGTTGCCCTCGAAGATGACGCCCTGCTCGACGACCAGCGACGGCGTCGCGATGTTGCCGTAGAGCTTGCCCGGCGCGCGAAGCTCCGTACGCTTTTTTGCGTGGATATTGCCGGTGATCGTGCCGGACACGATGACCACATCCACGTTCACCTTGGCCTTGATCTGCGCGCCCGGGCCGATGATCAGCGTGCCCTTCGAGAAAATTTCGCCGTCGACCTTGCCGTCGATGCGCACCGTGCCGTCAAAGGTCAGCTTGCCGACGAACTCGCTGTTCTTGCCGATGAAGGCGTTGACGTCCTTCGGGAAGCCCCCCATCTCATCAACCATGTTCCTCCTCCTTCTCACGGACGCCGACGCGCCCCGAAATGGCGTTGCTTGTGTAAGACCGGTCAGGACGACCGGGATTTTCCCAAGTCGTGAAGTTGCTCCAGCATACGGTCCCTGTCCTCGCGCGAAAAGTAGTGCAACTCCACACGGCCCTTCTTTTCGTCGCCGCTCACCGTGATCTTCCGCCCGAGCGTCTGCGAAAGCTCGCCGACATAAGCCTCGAGGTTCGCGTCGCGACGCCGCGCCTCGCGCACCGGCGGATCCGCGGCCTCCGGCTCCCCGGGCTCGTCGCGGCGCGCGAAGCCCGCGACCATGCGCTCGGTTTCGCGCACGGACAAATCGTTTTGCACGATGCGCTCGTACGCCGCGAGCAAAAGGCCGATGTCCGCGAGGCCCGCGATCGCCCGCGCGTGACCGGCGGTGATCGTTTCATCGAGAAGCCCCTTTTTCACCTCGTCCGGCAAATTCAGCAGACGCACGGAATTGGCGACCGCGCTGCGGCTCTTGCCGATCCGTTCGGAAACCTGCTCCTGCGTCAGATCGAATTCGTCCATCAGACGCGCGATGCCTTCGGCCTCCTCGATCGGATTCAGATTCTCTCGCTGCATGTTCTCGATGAGCGACATGATCGACGACTCGCGCCCGCTCGCGTCGAGCACGACGACCGGCACGCTCGAAAGCCCGATCATGCGCGCCGCGCGGAACCGGCGCTCGCCCGCGATCAGCTCGTATTTGCCGTCGTCGCGCCGGCGCACCGCGAGCGGTTGCAGGATGCCCGCCTCGCGGATCGACGCGGCCAGCTCGGCAAGCGAACCGGACTCGAACAGGCGCCGCGCCTGGCGCGGGTTCGGCACGATCGCCTCGACGGAAAGGCGCGTCACCTCGCCCGCGCCCGGCGCGGGCGTTTCGCCGGTGCGCGCGGCGGACGGAGCGTCCGTCTCCTTGCCGGCAAGCAGCGCGGACAATCCCTTGCCGAGCGCGGGTCGCTTCTTCGAGGTCATCCGCCGGCGGCCTCCGCGATGATCGCCTTCTCGCGGCGCACCAGCTCGCGCGCCAGCGCGAGATAGGCGTCCGCGCCCGAGCTGCGGATGTCGTATTCGAAGATGGTCTTGCCGAAGCTCGGCGCTTCCGCCAGGCGGATGCCGCGAGGGATGGTCGTCTCGAAGGTCTCGACCGGGAAATGCGCGCGCACCTCTTCCTCCACCTGGCGCGCCAGATTCGTGCGCCGGTCGGTCATCGTCAGGATGATGCCGCCGACGCGCAAGTCGGCGTTGACCTGGCGGCGCACCATGTCGATCGTCTCCATCATCTCCGTCAGCCCCTCGAGCGCGTAATATTCCGTCTGCAGCGGCACCATCACCTCGTCCGCGGCGACGAGCGCGTTCAAGGTCAGGATGCCCAGCGACGGCGGCGCGTCGATGAGCACGTAGTCGAACTCGCGGCGCATCGGCTCGAGCGCCCGGCGCAAATAGAACGCACGGTCGTCGGCGTTGGCCAATTCGATTTCGAGCGCGGCCAGATCGCGCGCGCTCGGCACCAGAAACAGGCGGCCGGTTTCCGTGCGCCGCACAACCGACGTCATCGCGGCGCGGCCGACCAGGACGTCGTACACGTTCGGATCGCGGTCGCCCGTGCCGACGCCGAGGCCGCTTGTGGCGTTGGCCTGCGGATCGAGATCGACCAGCAGCACCTTGCGGCGGGCGAGCGCAAGTCCGGCGGCCAGGTTGATGGCCGTCGTCGTCTTTCCCACACCGCCTTTGCGGTTGGCCAGAGCGATGACCTGCGGCATGCGTCGATCTCGGATTCGTGCGCGAAGCGACGAGAGAATCCCGCGCTCAAAAGGATCGCGAGGGGACATGCTGTATCATGATCGGCCCGCGCGCGCCAAGGGCAAGTCCGGCTCCGGCTCGGCGCGATCGACGACGGCGCGGACACGGCGACCGGCGCCGCGCGAAACACGCGTGATCGAACCGCGGCGATACGCCCGTTTTGAATCGCGTGGCGGGGATCGTCGTGCGTCATCCCGCGTGAATAGGCAGTCGCCAAATTCATACGACGACAATTGAATGATGATTCATGATGTGGATTCGTAGCCGCAGGCGCGTACGCGGGTAATTTCGTAATGATTTCCGTAATCTTGAAGTCAATTTTTCGGAAATTTTTTCGGAAAATGCCTTCTGTTTTTTCAGGTCCTTGGTATACTGCATGAACAATGGGGAAGATCGACACCGCGCAGTTTGGCGTGACGGGAGCCCGCGGCGTCGGCTTGGGGTTTTCGGCTCACGCGCCGATTAAAAAAAGCTGAGGTACGCCATGAAAAATTTTACGTTTGCAGCGGCTCTGGTTCTGGCGATTCCGCTTGCCGTCGCGGGCTGTTCGTGCGGGGACGACGATGACGATGACGACGGCGGCCGCCCCGGTCTGACGTATTCCGATTTCGGCGACGACGACACGCAGCCGGGAGACGACGACTCGTTTTCCGATGACGACTTCGACGATGACGACTTCGAGGATGACGACATCGACGACGACCTCGACGATGATGACACCGATGATGACGACATCGACGATGACGACATCGACGACGACGCCGACGACGACACGGTCGATCCGGAAGCGCCGGTCACGACGGCGACGCCCGATGGCGGATGGTTCAACGACACGATCGGCGTGACGTTGACGGCGGTGGACAACGACGACCCGACGCCGACGATCTACTACACGACGGACGGCAGCGATCCCGTACCGGGCGGCGGAACAACGATGTCCGGACCGACGCCGGTCACGATCAGCGGCGTCCTCGCGGATACGACCGTGAAGTTTTTCGCGATCGACGTGTACGACAATGAGGAGCTGCCCCAGGAAGAGTTGTACCGGTTCGACTACGAAGGTCCGG
Source organism: bacterium (assembly GCA_019912885.1). Lineage (NCBI taxonomy): Bacteria > bacterium. Next base: position 66,746 of record JAIOHV010000140.1, on the reverse strand, counting down.
TGTGCGTGACCGATCCCGATTCCGGAACTTATGGCGGCCCGTACGCGCCGCTCGGCATCGGTCCGCTGCAGGTCACCGTGAACTGCACGGATCTCGCGGATACGGATCCCGAGGTGTACTACACACTCGACGGCTCCGACCCCGTTCCCGGTCAACCCGGCACGTTCACCGAGGTGGCGCCGTTCAGTCTCGAATTCCCCGGGACGACGGCGTTGAAGATCCTGCCCGAGGATTTTCTCGGCAACCTCGGCCTGCAATCAGACTATCAGTTCGACATCCTCTACTACGACAACTTCGAGAGCTGGACGATCGGGTCGGTGCCCGGCGCGCCGTGGTCGTTCTCGAACGATCCCTGGAATGGCACCTTCCCGCGCGTGTGGCCGCTGTTCACGCCGCCGGGCGGAAGCATCCTGCAGATCCTCGACGACAACCTTTCGTTTGACGGCATCCGCGAAACGTGGGCTTCGTTGTATTTCGAGGAACCGGCACCGCTGCCGGATACCTACGGCGTGCAAGTCAGCATGCGCATCCGCGCGGACACGCACGGCGGATTCGGCACCTATTACACCGAGGACGGCATCAGCCACCCGTGGCGCATGATGGTTTTCTTCCGCGACGGCGACATCAAGGCGTACGACCACAGCCTCGGCGCGTGGGTGACCTGTCTCGCGGGGATCGCGTACGACGAATGGTACGCGATCGATGTGATGGTCGATCGCGTCAATGCGAGTTACGAAGTGAAGGTCGATCAGGCCGCGACGGCGTGCGTGAATCTCGAAACGTATTACGAAGGTGTGGGTCTTCCCGGCGACATGACCGGCGTGAAGTTCGCGACCGAAGGCCCGCCTGAAGGCACCGTGGAGTTCGACGCCTTCCGCGGCTACACCAGCGCGCCGTAACCTTTGGGAGCGAGGAACCTCCCGGAAGCGCAGGCGTCCCGCGAGCGGCCGATTTGGGAAGACACGAGCGTGGTTTTTGGAGTGCGTCGAGAGGTGAAGCCCGTCTCCGAAGCAGGCGGGACGTCTGCGCTCCCGGCGCTTGTGATTCACTCAATCCTTGATCCTCGATCCCCGATCCTCTTTCTCCTTGACTTCCCGCGCCGCCAATTTATCGTGATTGGCGGGCGCCGCGCGGAGAGTGTCTTGTCCAATCTCGTTTCGCAAAAATGCTATTATGGCTTGAAGGCGATGTTCCACCTCGCGCGGCATGAGCGCCAGGCGCCGATCAAGATCGGAACGATCGCCGAGCGGCAGAACATCCCCATCCGTTTTCTCGAGGCGATCCTCCGCCAGCTTCGCCAGGCGGGGTTCGTCGATTCGCGCCGAGGCTCCGATGGCGGGTATCTCCTCGCGCGGCGGCCCTCGCAGATCAAGGTCCAGGACATCATTGAATTTTTCGAGGGCGATATCGTTCAATATCCCGGTGCCGGCGAAAACGGCCTGACGCCGCAAAACGAGGTCGATCTGACGCTCGCGCTGGTCTGGGGCGAGGCGCGCGGCGCCATGCAGGGCGTTTTCGGGAACTGGAGCCTGCAAGACCTTGTGGATAAGGCCGAGGCGCAGAGAGAATATGTAGCAAATTTCACGATTTAGATGGTCCGCCTCGCTGTGGGACGATCATTCTTGACTTTCTCGATCAATTTAGTATAGTCGGCGTCGGTTGTGTCCTCGCGCAAGCGGCGCTATAAACCGCACGCGCGCGAACCGAAGTCCGGAAAAGAGGCGCGAGGTGCCCTTGTTTCGGAGCGCTTTCGCGGGGTGAGGGACACGAGGGTTTTGGGTAGCAGATCCCGAATCGCCTGAAGCAGGCGAACGGGCGCAAGGCGCCGGGCCGGATACGGCCTTCGGGCGCCGGGCACGCATGATGTCAAACGTTGCGTCATACAAGGGCATCAAGGACCCGCGCGAATTGCTCGCGGCGGCCTCGCGCGATTTCGGCGCGGGGTTGAAGCTCGCGTGCAGCTTCGGCCCGGAGGACATCGTCATCATCGACATGCTCGCGCAAATCGACGCACCCGCGGGGGTGTTTGCGATCGATACCGGCCGCCTTCCCGAAGAAACGTACGAGGTGGCCAGCCGCGTGGCCGAGCGGTTCGGCCTGCGCGTCGAGTGGTATTTTCCTCAGCGTGACGCGGTTGAACGCCTGGAGCGCGAAAAGGGGCTGCATTCGTTTCGCGATTCGGTCGAGAACCGGCACGAGTGCTGCGGCATACGCAAGGTCGAGCCTTTGATGCGCGCCATCAAGGATCTGCCGGCGTGGATCACCGGCCGGCGGCAGGAGCAGTCCGTGACGCGCTTTGCGCTGCCGCTCGTGGAAGCCGATCCCGACCGCGCCGGGGTTTTAAAGTTCAATCCGCTTGCCGAATGGACAAGCAAGGACGTCTGGGAATACATCCGCGAACGGGAGCTTCCCTACAACCGGCTGCACGACAAGGGCTATCCGTCGATCGGTTGCGCGCCGTGCACGCGGGCGATCGAGCCCGGCGAGGACGAGCGCGCGGGCCGCTGGTGGTGGGAGCGCCCGGAAAGCAAGGAGTGCGGGCTGCACGTCGGACACGATCCGGCGCGGCCGTAAAACGACATGGTGCGAGTGATACGCGACAATCCACGAGACTTTCGGGAGACCGTCAGAACCATGAATCATCTGGACGCGCTGGAAAGCCAGAGCATCTACATCTTCCGCGAGGCGTTCCGGCACTTCGAGGACATCGCCATGCTGTGGTCGATCGGCAAGGATTCGACCGCGCTATTGTGGCTGGCGCGCAAGGCGTTTTTCGGCCGCGTACCGTTTCCGCTCGTGCACATCGACACGACCTACAAGCCCGCGGAGCTGATCGCCTTCCGCGATCATTACGCCAGGGAATGGGGGCTGAACCTCATCGTCCACACGAACGCTGACGCCGACGCGCAGGCGATCACGCCTGACAAGGGCCGCTTCGAGTGCTGCACCGCGCGCAAAACCAAGGGCCTGCAACAGGTGATCGACCGCGAGGGCTTCAAGGGCGTCATCCTCGGCATCCGCCGCGACGAGGAAGGCTCGCGCGCCAAGGAACGTTTCTTTTCGCCGCGCGACGCGAACTTCGAGTGGGATTTCCGCGATCAGCCGCCGGAGCTGTGGGATCAATTCAACACGACCTTTTCCAGGGACACGCACATCCGCATCCATCCGCTTTTGCATTGGACGGAGCTGGATATCTGGGAATACACCAAGCGGGAGAACATCCCCGTCTGCCCCTTGTATTTCGCCAACAACGGCAAGCGATTCCGCAGCCTGGGCTGCTGGCCCTGCAACATGCCCATCAGCTCGAACGCCCGGACGATCGACGAGATCGTCGCCGAGTTGAAGGTGACCAAAACGCCCGAGCGCGCCGGGCGCGCGCAGGACCACGAGAAGGCGTACATGATGCAGAAGCTCCGCACGCTGGGGTACATGTAAACGGCCGCGCTCAAGATGCCCCTGAGCGTTGAAATTTTCCGCGCCGCGCCCCGCTCCGGGCGGGGCGGCGCGCGTTTTTGGGAGAGATGATGGAGGGAGCCAACGACGCCCTCAAGATCGTGATCGTCGGCCACGTGGACCACGGCAAATCCACGCTCATCGGCCGCCTGTTCTACGACACGGGCTCGCTGCCGCCGGAGCGCTACGCGGAGATTGTCGCGGCTTGCAAGCGGCAGGGGCGCGAGTTCGAGTTCGCCTATCTGATGGACGCGCTCGAGGAAGAGCGCGAGCAGAACATCACGATCGAAACCGCGCAGACGTTTTTCCGCACCGAGAAGCGGCCGTACGTCATCATCGACGCGCCGGGGCACAAGGAATTCCTGAAGAACATGATCACCGGCAGCTCCACCGCGGACGCGGCGATTCTCATCGTCGACGCGGCGGAAGGCATGCAGGAGCAGACCCGCCGGCACGCCTACGTGCTCTCGCTTCTGGGCATCCGGCAGATCATCGTGGCCATCAACAAACTCGACCGTCTGGAGTTCTCGCAAAAGGCGTTCGCGCAGGTGTCGAGCGAGGTGAAAACCTTCCTGCACAGCGTCGGGCTCGTCGCCTCCTACATGATTCCGATGAGCGCGAAGACCGGCGACAACATCGCCTCCCGCACGGACAAGGCGCCGTGGTATTCGGGCCCGACGTTCGTGGAGGCGCTCGATGCGTTCCTGCCCGTGATCGTCGATCAACGCGCGCCGCTGCGCCTGCCCATCCAGGACATCTACAAGTGGGACGGCAAACGCATCTACGTCGGCCGCGTCGAGTCCGGAACCATCCGCGTGGGCGAAGAGGTGACGATCGCGCCGACCGGCAAATCGACGCGCGTGAAATCCATCGAGGGCTGGCCGACAGCCGGACGCATGTCCGCGGGCGCGGGCGAAAGCGTCGGGCTGACGCTGGTTGACGAGCTGTTCGCCGAACGCGGGCACGTCATCGCGTCGCCGCCCACCGCGCCGTTCGCCGCGACGGAAATCTCCGCAAGCCTGTTCTGGCTCGGCCGGGATCCGCTCGTGCGCGGCCGGAAATACGAACTGCGCCTGGCGACCGTGTCGGTCGAGGCGGAGCTGGCAAGCGTGCAAGAGCGCATCGACTCCTCCACGCTCGAGGTGCTCGAGCGCGACGCGGCCGAGATCCACAACACCGAAACCGCCAACGTACGCCTTCGCCTGAAGCGCCCCGTCGCCGCGGACGCCTTCGACGAAAACGTGAAGCTCGGCCGCTTCGTGATCGCGGCGAACGGCCGCGTTGCCGGCGGCGGCATCATCCGTGGCGCCACCAACGAGAGCCTCGGATCGGCGCGCCGCGTGGTGCGTTTGTCGGATGCCGTCACGCAGTGGCCCGAGCCCAACCTCGTCGATATGACAAGCGAGAACGCGATCGTGGAATTCGACGCGGACCCCGCGTTCATCGAGGCGCTGGGGCGAGGCGAGCGCTTCCTGTTCCGCTTCCCGTCGATCGACCACCTGCACCCGCTCACGGCGCTCGCGTACGAATACGATCTTGTGTTCACCTTCCGGCGCGAGGGTCAGGGCCTGTCCGCGCTGCTTTCGTCCAAGGATGCGGGCAAAAGCGCGTCGGCCGCTCCCGACGACGCGCGCGATTTCGCAATCTAGGTTTTTCGGCGCCGCCAGGGACGCGAGGAACACGAAGGAGATCGAATCCTACGCGTTTTGCTTTTCCTCTTCCTCGCCATCGTACGAGATCACGAGATCACGACTTCACGACATCGCGAATGCACGAGAACGACGATTTCGTGCTATTCTGCTCGCGAACAGGAGGCGAATCGTGCAGCGTAAGAAGAACGTCACCGTCAAGGTTCCCAAGGAGTTGCTCAAGCAGGTCCGCCACCTGGCGGTGGAACGCGAGACCTCCGTGTCGGGCCTTGTCGCGCGTTTGGTGCAGGATCGGATGAATCGCGATCCGCAATTTCGCGGCGCCATGGAAGCGCACCGGAAGGTGGCCGTAAGCGCGCGCGGCAAAAAGCGCGCTCAGCCCAAAACCCCCAAAACGGGGAGCGAACGCAAATGAGCGCCCAACGCACAGCGCGATCCTACGAGGACGCCGGGTCTCGCGCGAAGGATGAACACCAGAACATCACGCTTTCGCTGCCCGCCGACATGCTAAGCGGCCTGCGCCACATCGCGATCGAGCGCGGCATGTCGTTGTCCGACTATGTCGCGGAGTTGATGGAAAATCTGGTCGACCGTGAAGAAAAATATCGCGCGGCGATGAAACGTTCGCTCAAACTTATGAAAAAAGGGTTCAACCTGGGCCTGAACGAGCAGATTCCCTGGACGCGAGACGAACTCCATGAGCGCGATTGAGTTCGTCGATACGAACGTTCTCATCTATGCGCATGACGCCAATTCGCCAGGCAAGCAACGCGTTTCGATCGAGCTGATAGAACGCATCTCCAACAATTCGATCGGCGCCATCAGTACGCAGATTCTGCTGGAGCTCTACAACGGACTCACAAGAAAACTGAAAAGGCGCATGGACGAGAAAACGGCGGCGTTGATCGTCGCCGAAGCCGCACAATGGTTCGTCTTCGTCCCGAACGAAGGCGACGTCCTTCAAGCCATCGAAATATCGCGCCGCCACCGGATCAGCATATGGGACGCCATGAACGTCCAGGCCGCGAAGCAGGTCGGCGCGAAGGTGCTCTGGACGGAGGATCTGAACGACGGTCAGGTCATCGACGCCGTGCGAATTCGGAATCCCTACGCGTAACACCGCCGGCCGGACGGACGGCGGCATCCTACAGCTTTCCCCACCCCGCAAGAAAACGCAGCTTGACGATGGCCGGATGCGCGATCGTCATGTCGTGCCGGTCAAAGACGTCCGGGTGATCGGTCGTCGTCGGAAACGGGTAGATGTCCGCCTTTAACTCGATGCCGTAAGCAGCGGTCGTCGATTGCGCCGCGCGCAGGATGCCCACCCCGAGGCCAAGAACCCCGGTGTTCGCGCGGCCCTGGTGCACGGTTTCCTCGTCGCCCTCCCCAAACGAAACTTGCACACGCTCCCACACAAGACCGGCGTCGGCGAGCACGAACGGAAACCAGCGGTAGCGCCCGAAATAACGCACGTACCCGGCGCGCGCCGCGAATTGCGCCATGCCGAAATCCGTTTCCACGGTGCGTTGTTCACCGTCCGATTCGAGTCGATGTTCGAATGATCCGCCGGTGAGGTCGTAGGACGCGCCAAAGGTGAGCCCGTTGCGCCCCCATGTGGGGATGAGGAACAGGGCGGCCGAAAATCCGGGGATGTTCGCCTGCGCGCCGGAAACGGACCGGGCCGCCGCGCCGTCGGTTTCGATGCCGACCGACGGGGCAATCGTCACGCCCGCCTCGATCATGAAAAAGCCCGTGACATCGCGCGACATCGCGGCCGACGGCGGTGGCGCCGGGCGGCGCACCTGAGCGCTTGCTGGAGCCGCGCCAACGGCGAAAAACACAACGAGCGCGGTGAGCGAAAGCCTTCGCGCCGCCCACGTCATCGGCGTCATCCCGGGAAAAAAGCCACCGCGGCTCGATCGCCGCGGCGTCGGGTTTCTAGCACCCGCAGCAGTTTTCGTCGTCGTTGTCGCGACGCGACGAATCACGTGAATCGTCGTCGTCGTCCTCGAACGCGTCGTCGTCCGGCGTGACGTCATCGTCGAAATCGTCATCGTCATCCGAGTCGTCGTCGAAGTCATCGTCGAAATCATCGTCGGAGGTGTCGTCGTCGGACGTGTCATCGTCGGACGTGTCATCATCCGCCGTGTCGTCGTCCGCCGTGTCGTCATCAAAATCGTCGTCATCGCCGGGGATCGTCGTTGTCGTCGTCCCTCCGGTCGTCGTCGTCGCCCCCGTCGTGGTTGTGGCACCGGTCGTCGTCGTGGCGCCCGTTGTCGTCGTGGCGCCCGTTGTCGTCGTGGTGCCGCCGGTACTTGTCGTCGTCGCGCCGGTCGTCGTTGTCGTGGATGTCGTTGTGGTTGTCGTGGAAACCGCGCAGTACTCGTATTCGAGCCGGATCATCGCGTCGCGCGAGGGCGTGAAGACGGTGTCGAAGTTCTCCCACGTCGTCTGATCCCCGTTGGAAATCCATGAATGGCCGTCCGGATCGGCGCTGTCGACCCCGAGGAATTCCGTACCGAGGCCCGCCGGAAAACGGACGCCGGCGCAAAACGCTCCGGACGTCAGCGGGACGAGAAACTCCCCTTCGCCCGACACATCGACGAAGTTCCAGGTGTCGGCCGTCGGCACGAAACCCGAATCCACCCAACGCGGATCGCCCGTCTGGGGCCCGTCGTTGTCCGGATCGTAATACACGATATATTCCACCTGACTGCCCTCCTGCGAGAGCGCGGTGAAGAACGCTTCGACACCGGTGAGATACGCGGGGTAGGTGTCCGGGGTCACGCAGACCACCACGGCGATGCCAAGCGCAGGTGCGACCGGGATTTCCGAAGTGCCGTCGTCCTCGATGATCGTGTCGCTGACCTCCGCGATGCAATCGCCGCCAAGTCGGACATTGTCGATCGCGAACCATCCGCCCGCGCTGTTGGTCGTCGCGAATCCGAAGCGAAAGCGGGAGTCCGGCATGCCGTCGAGTTCGTCGGACACATCGACTTCCAAAAGCGAATCGTCGATCTGGTCATCCGTGCCGCTGACCATAACTTGCCAGCCGCCCCCGTCCGCCTCGACATACAGCGCCGCAGCGACATCGCTTGTTGGCGAGAAAACGTCGATGGACGCCGTGATCTCCATGTTTTCGAACCCGGTCAGATCGACGAGGTTGGAAATGATGTCCGAATCCGTCGCGACGCCATAATTCGTGTAGTAGTTGTCGACGCTCGCGAACGTCATGAAGATCAAGTCCCAGGTGCTGTCGCGTACCGCCTCGAGATCGGGGTCACCGGTGATCCACGTCTCGCCGGCGTTGTTGACGACCGACCAGTGCGACGGAATGCCGTTTTCGAATTCCTCAAAGATGACGACGCGAGCCAAGGCGGGCTCCGTCGCGACCGACGTGAGAATGATCAGCGCGAACGCCGCAAGCAGGTATCGAGATTTCATGAACCCTCCCCTTTCGAAACAATGCGCCGATCCGGGGCGCCGCCGCGATTTCTCGCCTATTTCTTGCACACCGAGCGGGAGAACGCCTTCCACTCGTCACCCTGTTTCATGTTCCACGTGCTGACAAGCTCACCGCCTTCCTTCTTCTCCCACGTCCACCGGACGGGCGTCAGCTTGCCGGGCTCCATCGGGATGTCGGCTGTGAACGTGAACCGGTCGTCCGCCCAACCGTCCGACTCAAACCGCGCCACCATGCCCCAACTATCGACGCCGACGAGAACGTACTTCTTCGCCAGGGCATCGTAACCAATGTGCCCCGAGGCCTCGAACGGCGGATGCACGTCGCTGGCTTCCTCTTTCCAACTCAATGCGTACCAGAAATCGCGGACGCCTTTCTTCACGTTCAACGCCGCTTTGAAATCGTGCGCCGGCCCGGTCATCTCGTGCGCTTCCTGCCGATTGTCACAGGACCAGTCGCCCTCGAAGAAGGCGACGTTCTCAAGTTCGGGCGCGGGCGTCGGCATTGCGGGCGCCGCGGGCTCCTCCTCGGCATGGACGAACGACGTGACGGCAAGCAAAAAAAGCGACAAAACGCACAACGTTCGAAACATCATCGTTTGAGTCTCCTTCAAGAAATTCAATTAATCGGACGCGTAACCGGATTCTAGAAACGATAGACACCAAGAGCAAGCGGGCGGCGCGCCCGCGCCGGACGCGGCTCTAGCACCCGCAGCACGTCGAGTCGTCCCCGTCACCCGCGGACGTAGGCCCGCCCGGATCGTCGTCCTCGTCGGTATCGCCGCCGGTCGCATCGTCATCGTTCTCCGCATCGTCATCATTCTCTGCGTCGTCATCGTTCTCAGCGTCGTCATCCGTGCCGGGGGGCGCCGTGGTGGTGGTCGTGGCGGGTACGCTCGTCGTCGTCGAGGGCGCGGTCGTGGTCGTCGTGCCCGCGCTGGAGCTTGTCGTTGTCGCGCCGGTTGTGGTCGTCGTGGGCGGCGTGGTTGTCGTGGTCGGCGGGGCGGTCGTCGACGTCGCGGTCGAGCACGCCTCGGCCCGAGCGCGAATCATCAGCGTGCCCGTGCCCGTGTAGTGACCCCAGCCGTCCGTCGCGGATCCGCCGTAGCTGACGCCGTCGCCGGGCGTCGAGGCGTCCTCGCCAATGTAAATGCGTTGGTCGAATTCCGCCGGCGCCGCGTCAACCTGACGCACGCCGACGCACCAGCCGCCCGACACGATCGGAGGTGAAAGCCCTTCGACCCCGAGAAGCGCCTCGGACCAACCCGTGGATCCGAACATGTCGGGATCGGATTCAAAAATCGGTTCGCCTTCGGGCGGACCCGTGCCGTCCGGATTCTCGTAAACCACCCAGCGATACTCCTCCGTGTTCGGACCGAAGGTGTGGTGAAACGCCTCGATGCGCATGAGATAGGCGGGGTACCGATCGGGAACAAAGCAGTTCACGAACTCGCGGCCTTCGACGCTCCACGCGTGGGCGTTGTTCCACTCGCCATCGTCGTGAACGAAATCGTGCGACTGGGGCAAAAAACAAAACCCCTCGACGAGAATGTCGTCCGCGGCGAAATACGCGCCCGCGTCCGCGGGTGAAGCGAAGCGAAGGCGAACGCGCGCGTCGGCCGGGCCGACGGGGGTCGATTCGCCAAGATCGAGCACGGTGTCCGAGGTGTCGTCGGTCAACGTCATGGCAAGCAGGTCGCCCGCGCTGGCCGCCAGTCGAATCGACGCGCTCGCTCCCCCTCCCTTTTGAAAACTCGCGCCGAGCGTCAACGCGATGTTCTCGAATCCCGTGAGATCGAGCGGCGGGGAGACGAGCTCGGTGTCCGTCGCGAATCCGGGCGTGTGATACGTCGCGGCGGAACAAAACGGCGCATCGAGATTCGCCCAGCCCGCGCCGATGGCCTCGAGCACCGCGTCACCGGTCATGAAGGTCGATCCGCCCGTCGCGTGATCGACGATCGTCCACCGGTCCTCGAGACCGCGGTCGAACGAGTCAAACAGGATGACGCGCGCGACCGAGCGGCCCGCGGCGAGCAGCACAAACGCCGCCACCAGCGGGGCGAAAATCCGCCGGCCGCTTGCCTTGCCCGGCTCGCGCGCTCGTTCGATCATCCGCCGATTGTAATGGAGACCGTCGCGCGCGCGAAGGGCGCGAAACCGTCAGGCCGCCGTCTCGACAATCCTTGCGTGACGCGCCTTCAACTTCCCGGATGCGAAATTAAAACCAGCGCGCCTTCAGATAGATCCACGTCACGAGAAGCACGGCCGCGACCGAGCCATTGAAAAAAAGCTCCAATTTCATTTCCGATTCCCCCTCGAGTCCGAAGCGCGGCGAAAAAACGCTGCATGCGCGCCCCGAAAAAGATTTCATTGTTTTCTGCGTTGCTATGAGATCTTGACGGGCGAATAACTACCATGAGCAAACAATAGAAACAATAGTAATTATAGCGAATAAGTGAATTTTCTGTCCCATTTGTGTGACGGAAAACAGAAACGCCAGAAACAGAGGAGGTTAAATAAGCGACAATTCCAGCGCAAAATCAACGGTTTGAGCCCGTCGCCGACCAATCCTGCGCCCGCTATTTCGACGCCGCGGGAGGATTGTCGCCGGTTTTGGGGGATGGCTCGGCGTCCGCGGTTTGGGCCAAATCCGGAGATACGGCATCGTCGTTCGGGCCATTATCGGGCAGGTCAAATCCAGGCAACGGTTCGCCCGACGCGGGGGCGCCGTTGACCGGAATCGCGTCGGCGATTTCAACGCGGTGCAAAAAGAAGTCGTAACCGAAAAGCCGGCCGCTGACGGTGACCGGAGCGCCTTCGGTGAGATCGTTGATCATCGCGTTGGCGGCCGGATCCATGAACGCGCGCACGAGCCGTTTGGGGGCCGGCGGCGGAACGCCGAATGGGTCGACGCGTACCTCCGAGGCCATCGTGGTGTAGGTGCTGACTTCATCGACCGTTCCGCTCCAACGCACCCACCGCCCGGCGTACTGGGCAAGGAATCGCTCCTTTCGCGTTTCGCGCGGGAGCGCCTCGTCGCGCATCAGGCGGAAGACATCATCCACGCCGATCGTCTCGTGCGCGCGGCCGGCGAGGTCGGGCGCGCTGGTCGAAAACTTCGGGCCATCCACGCGAACGGTCGCGTCGTCGATCTCGTAAGCAGCCCAGGCGATGAGCGCAAGAATGATCCCCGTGAAAAGCGCCTTGCGCCCACGTCTCCACGGCATCGCCAGCCACAGCCACAAAAGCGCGACCGGCGGGCAGCACGGAACAAGGACGACGAACAGGAAGGTGCGAAAAAAGCCCGCGCGTGTGGCGTTCGCGCCCATCGGCACGATGGCGGGTGCGGCGCCGCCGGTAGGCGCCCGTTCGCGATCGCCCGAAAATTCGGGTTCGTCGCCGTCGCCTTCGATGGGCCCCCACCATTCCGAGCCGCAGTAGAGGCACCGGGTCGCCCCGCGCGAGGCGGGCGCGCCGCAGTTGGGGCATTTGCGCCAGGTCATGACGGAAGGCTACCGGGATCCGGCATCCGGTGACAGGTCATCCGTGCGACGCGCACCTATTCCATGACCGCTTCGATAGCTACATCCCTCGGGTCGCCGGGATCGAAGCGCAATTTCACGCGTTTGCCGGGCTGAAATTGCGGCAGGTGCACGGGGGAGATGATCATCTTCACCGACGTCTCGTACGGCGCGCCGCCGGGTGGTTCGACGGTCAGGCGAATGCGCACCTGCGGTTGATCGTTGAAGCGGTTGCCGGTGTCGTCGATGGATAAAATTGTTCCCTGGGCCGGTGTGCCGGTTTTGAGCAGGCGCTCACTGTGGCATTCCGGACCGACCAACGAAAATAACGGGACGGCGGCGCCGATGAGAATGAAAAACGCGATGAGGATCGCGATGCGCGGCCTTTTCGGCGCGGTCGCCGTTTGCGGGGATCGACCCGGCTCGATCGGATCCGGCGAGATGGTTTCGGCCGAAAATTCCGGACTCACGTGTACTCCCGATCGACGGCGAAAAAATCGCGCGCCGAATTTACGACGTGCCGTCGTCGGCCGCGGCGGCGGAGGCGCTTCCGGGCGCCCAGGCCGATTCGATGGGCGCGGGCGCGGCGTCCCGTCCGACGGGCAGCGAATCCCACTCGGCCCGTTGCTCGTCCGAAGGCATGGAAACCGGGGGCTCGCCGACCGACGGCATGCGTGTCACGCCGCCGATCGGACGTGCGGGCAGGGGCGTCGGCGCGGGCGTCGGCGAAAAAAGATGCGCGAGCGTCGCCGTGGGGTTCTCGGATACCGCGCACGTCACGACGACGGCGCCAAAAAGGATCGATAGCGCGATCGCGCCCGCGATCTGGAGCCGGCCTTTCCACGTCTCGGAAATCATGTGCGCATCTTGCCACGCGCGTCTAACAGGTCAATGCGTCGCCGCGCCGCTCACTTTTCGTCTTCCAGTTCCCAAATGGGAAATGGACACAACGGACTTGATGGACGCCGTGGACGGATGAACGCGCGCCATCGACGCAAACCGCGCATTTCCGCGCGACACGAACGTGCTCGCCGTCTCTTTCCTCTTTCCTGGTTCCTAATTCCTATTTCCTAATTCCTCATGCGCCGTTAGCATCCGCGCCGATGGACGATACCGCCGACATCATGAACCCGCCTCCGGCGGGGGGGAGGGCGCGCGGCCTGGCGCTTGGCGTCGCGCTTTTGCGCGCGGGACGGCCGGGGCAGTGGATCAAGAATTTCATGCTCTTCCCGGCGCTCGTGTTTGCCGGCCGGCTCACGGATACGCGCAGCGTCGCCGCCGTGGCCGGGGGGTTCGCCGCGTTCTGCCTGCTGTCGTCCTCGGTATATTTTTTCAACGACATCCGCGACGTGGAGCAGGACCGCCGCCATCCGAACAAGCGGTTCCGGCCGATCGCCTCGGGGCAGGTGCCCATCGCGCTCGCGCATCGTGCGATGATTTTTCTGGCGGCGGCGGGGCTTGCCGGGATGCTCGCGCTAAACCTCATCACGCTGACCGCCGGGCTCGACGTGTTCGCCATCGCGCTTGCGTATCTCGCCTTGCAGATCGCGTACACGCTGCACCTGAAACACGTCGTGATTCTGGACGTCGGGTGCATCGCCGCGGGATTCGTTTTGCGCGTGCTCGCCGGCGCGGCGATCCTCGACGTGCCGATCGGCATGTGGATCGTCATCTGCACGACGCTGCTCGCGCTGTTTCTCGGCTTCGGCAAGCGCCGGCACGAGCTGGTCCTGCTCTCCGGGGGCGCGGGCGAGCACCGGCGCATCCTGCAGGAATACTCGCCCTATTACCTGGACCAGATGATCGCCGTCGTCACGGCGAGCACGGTCATCGCTTACGCGCTCTATACGCTCGATCCCGTCACGGTCGCCAAGCTCGGAACCGACAAACTGCCCTTCACGATCCCGTTCGTGATCTACGGCATCTTCCGCTACCTCTACCTCGTGCACCAAAGGGAAGAAGGCGGCAGCCCCAGCAAGGTGCTCGTCTCCGATCGCCCGCTGCTTGCCAACATCGCGCTCTGGTTCGCGGTAGTCGTGGTGCTTTTGTACGTCGATTGACGCCACGCCCTTGCGGACGGACAATTGTCGTGGGAGTCCTACGATGACACGCGAAGAGATGTTCAATCGGATTACCGTCAATCCCGGCGTATGCGGCGGAAAGCCATGCGTTCGGGATACGCGCATTGAGATCGCCGTAATCCTCGACGGACTCGCAGACGGCATGGTGAACGAGGAAATCGTCGGCCACTATCCCCAACTCACGATCGACGATATCCAGGCCGCGTTGGCATTTTCGGAATCATCTGGATATTGACTTCGCGAAAATGAGTCTTTTTTACACTGTTCTATCCGCCCTATTGATTCCTTTAACGTTCTCCATGGGCTGCGCGTGCGGATCGGCTGACGACGACGATTCGGATACCGCGGGCGACGACGACTCCGCATCCGACGACGACGCCAACGACGATGACGTGGACGATGACACGATCGACGACGACACGATCGACGATGACGCGAACGATGACGATGCGAATGACGACGACACGGGCGACGACGATATCGATCCGCGTTTCAAGGCCGGTTTCGCCGAGGTCGATATCACGCCCGTCGAGCCAGTGAAGATGGCGGGCTACGGCACGTTTTTCCTGTCCGAGGACAACTGCCGCTGGTCAACCGGCGTGCACGATCCCCTCTACGCGCGCGCCGTTGCCTTCGATGACCCCACGGGCGGCGGCCCCGTCCTCCTTGTCGTGCTCGACCTTGTCGGCCTTGTGAAAAACGACGTGGACATCATCGCCGAGGATATCGCCGAGGCGACCGGCCTTTCGCCGGACAACGTCATCGTGGCGTCAACGCACACGCATCACGGTCCGGACACCATCGGCATCTGGGGCGTGCTCATCCCGCCGATCTCCGGCCGGCAGGCGGCGGTGATCGAGTCGATCCTCACCGGCGCGGTCGAGGCGGGCGCCGCGGCGTGGGATGCGCGCGTGCCGGCGTCGTTCGCCTTTGCGGCGGGCGAGGAGGCGGCGCTGCACAAGAACATCATCGACGATCCGGACAAGACGATCGACGACACGATGACCGCGCTTTTCGCGTACGACGAAGGTGGCGCGATGCTCGGCTCCGTCATGAACTGGGCCGCGCATCCGACCGTGATGGGCGAAGAAAACACGCTCGTCTCCGCGGACTTTCCCGGCGTGTATAGCCGGGAGATGGCGGAAGATTTCGGCGGCGTGCACGTTTTCGTCAACGGCCTGCTCGGCGCGATGATCCAGCCCGATCCCCGGTGGGTTGACGCCGACGAATGGGACGAGGTGGAAACGGTCGGCGCAACGCTCGCGGACGACGTAGGCGCCCTCTTGGCCGTCGCGGAGCCGATCGAAAATCCGTCCATCGATTTTTTGGCGAACGTCACGCTCGAAAGCACGCTTGTGAACCCGGTGTTCGCGCTTGCCGGCAAGCTCGGCCTGATCGCCCGCGACATCCCGCCGCTTGGCGGAACGGCGTACGCGCGCATCAGCGCCTTCAACGTCGGGCCGGTCGTTTTCGGAACGCTGCCCGGCGAATACGTCCCGAATTACAGCGGTCCCCTTCGGACCGGGATGGGCGGCGAGGCGCAAATGCTGATCGGCCTTGGGCAGGACTGGCTCGGCTACATCCTGACGCCGGACCAGTTCGCCACCGCGCCGTACGCCTACGAAACGGTGCTCTGCCCGAACCCGAACATCGGCGATCTGACCGCCGCGATCTACGAACAGATCCAGGCGAATCGGCGTTGAACGCACGCGATTCGTGATAGAATCGTGCTCGTCGAAAATCGAAATAAGGGTCATCCGATGCGGGGAAGACTGCGCGCGTTTTTCGTTTCGATCGCCGTCGCGGCGATGGCGATTGGCGCGCCGTCGTGCTCGTGCGAAGGAGAGGAAACCGCGCCGTTCGCGAACTCGGGCGGCGCCGACGAACAGGATTGCACGCCCGGGGACGCCGAACTGTCGGGGCGGGTGGTCGCTCCGGATTTCGTGACGCCCGTCAACGGCGCCGATGTCACCGTGATCGGCGAGAGCCTTCAAACGGTCTCCGACGGTCAAGGCGATTTCCACTTCGACAAAGTTCCCGGCGGTGACCAGCGTATTCGTGCGGAAAAGAACGGCTTCGCGGGCGAAGCGACGGTGAAGATCTGCGTCTCGCGGGGAAACTACGTCGAGGTGCCGATACGGCCGATCGACTTCCACATGGCCGTCGTCGTCACCAAGGAAAATTTCCAGACCGGCGATTTCGACTACGACGCGATTCAGGATTTGCTCGCCCGGATGGGATACCGCGAGGGGCAGGATTTCGACATCATCCGCCCGCGCGATCTGCGCGACGAAGCCCTTCTCAAACAGTACGACTACGTGTTCATCAACTGCACGAACAATCCGATCGTCGGCGACCCCGAAATCATCGAGGCGTTGCGCGGCTACGTGAAGGCCGGCGGCGGGCTGTACGTGTCGGACTGGGCGTTTACTTACATCGTCGACGCGTGGCCGGACGCGATCGCGTTTCCGGATTTCGCGCACATCGGCTATTCCACTTACGCGGAGGGCGTCGTCGAAAGCGACGCGCTCGCGGCATACCTGGGCGCCGGCGTCATGGAGATCGAATTCAATCTCGGGGCGTGGGTCTCGATCGCGGACACGGGCGACGAAACGCAGGTGCTGGTTCGCGGAGATTACGAGGTCTTCGGCTTTGAAGATATCGCGACGGTGACCGACGGCCCGTTGCTCGTGCAATTTCCTTTCGGCGCCGGCCGCGTCACCTACACCTCGTTCCATCACGAGGACGGCCAGACGCGCGACGTGACACGGGCGCTGAGTTTTATCGTCTTCAATCCGCTGATTTGAAATCGGGACCGGCGAGGCCATCGTGTGACCGGGTTTGGCCGGCACATCGTTTTCATGGTTTGAACGATGAGGGAGGGAATCGTCATGCGACGAACGCGGCGCGGTTGGTGCATCGTTGGCGCGATCGCCATACTGGCGTTCGGCGGGCCCGCGTGTTCATGCGAAGGCGAGGAGACCGCGCCGTTCGACCCGGGCGCGGGCGCCGTTCCCGGATCGACGCGCTCAAGCGCGAGCGAATGAACGTCGAAAGGCAAAAATCCATACGCGAGAAGGACGCTTTTGAACAGCACGCGCCCGCGGACAAGATCGTTGATGCGGTCCGCGGCGATGTTCGCACCGGCCGGCTTTTACGGAGATACCGACCAGACGCCGCTGCTTTTCGATATCAAGATCGAGTGATCGGGGGTCACGCTGACGCCGCGCACCTGCTGAACGAGCGAGCGGTCGCCCACCCAGACGGACCGCGTTCGCTTCCGTGTTTTCAGATCGATGACGTCGACCGTTCCGGTAATGTAATTGGCGACGTAAGCGACATCCAATTCTTGATCGATCTCGATGTCGCGCGCACCGAAACCGACCGTGACCCGGCCCAACGTGTTAAGATCCTGGTCCAGGATCATCACCTCGCCAGGCGCGGGACGCGTCACCCAGACGCTCCCGTCCTCGGACCAGACGGCGACACCCCAAACGATGGTCGGGCCGAGCCAGCGCTCCTTGCCGATCGATGGATGATTTCGGTGCAGATTGATGCGGTAAACCTGTCCCATTTGCGCGGTGACGTACGCGAAATACCGTCGCTCGTCCACGTCGACATGGTAGATCAAACCGTCGAGTTCAATAAAAACATCGGGCGCGCCGGGCCGCGCGTAATTGCGGATTAACAGGATATTGCTTCTTTCGCATGCGAGGATCAGGCGAGGGATCTGGTAGAAGACCGTGATGTCGATGGGGCGGTTGCAACGCGGGATGTCGAAGGTGCCGCTTTCGCCGCCTTCGCGCATCATCGAAATCGCGCCGATCTCGTTCGTGAGGTAATTCGCGATGAAAAAGGCTCGCTCGTCGTTATTCCAAGCCAGGCGCTGAGGGCGTTCGCTTCCCGGGACCGGGAGCTGCCGACCTTGATCGAAAAAGATCGCGTCCTCGTGGCGCGAAAGCACCACCGTCTGTCCATTCGGATTTGTCTCGGCGTCGTAAGCGGGGTGGGGATAGATGTTGACGCTCGGCGGTGTATCCGCCGCGATGGCTTGCCAGGCGTTTGCGGCCGCGAATCCGAACGCGCCGGTCACGAGCATCGCGACGAGAACGCGCCCATGCCATGGCTCACGATTTCGCAATCGATAAAAGGCGACCGCAAACGCGCCGGCGATGACAATCCCCATGAGCGGTTGCCATGAGCAGGTGACGGACCAGATCATGATGAGAATCGCCATGGTCACAAGCTCGCCGGCGCCGGTGAACACAACGAGCAGCGTGGGAAAAAAACGCTGGCCGATCAGTAATCGCGCGACGTAAATAACGGTGCCGGCGACGATCGCGATGATGATCATGTCGATGACGAAAAATTCCTCGATATCCTGGACCATGACGATCCGAACCGCTTCCGAAAGCTTCCGCGCGATTTTGTAGGCACGAAAACCAAAAAGAAAGATGGCATCGGCAATCGCCTGAGCCACATAGTCCTTGAAAATCAGCGTCGCCCCCGAGCCGCGAATCGACGATTCGATGGGCGTAAGCATGGCGAGCGCCGCGAAGAACGCGAACAATAACCTCGTGACGCGCGGATGGCGCGCGCCGGCGCGGCTAAGCGGAAATGCAATTTCCGTCGTTTTGCGTTTCGTGCTGATGGGGCTTATCCCGCGGCGTCGGAATGACGAATTTTCAACGTGGCAACGCATTCATCGTGCCAGCACACAAGGGCAAAATCAACGACGCTCGTGTGTTTTTTTCCTCGATACTCCGGCAAATTTTCGCAACAACCGGGGCGACGGCAAGGTACCGTTTTATGAGGGCCGTCCACCGAAACGCGAGCGCAATCGCCGATGCCGCCGGATAAACAGAAAACGCACGACCGCGCGCGTGATCGGCGCGGCGAAAGCAGCGCGCGGCGCGACCGTCAGCCGGTCGGTGACGCGGCAGCCGTTTTCGCCAAGTGGCTCGAACGAGCGTTCGTGGTGCCATCGCCGCCCAAGCCATGACGTCGATTCCTCGACGAAGCCGTGTCCCGGATCGACGCGCTCAAGCGCGAGCGAATGAACGTCGAACGGCAAAAACCCGAACGCGAGAAGGACGCTTTTGAACAGCACGCGCCCGCGGACAAGAGCGTTGACGCGGTCCGCGGCGATGTTCGCACCGGGCACGGTATCTGCCGCGAGAGGCGCCTGGCGACCTGCGCGCAGCACCTCGTCGGCCTTTGCGCGGATGATCTCCTCGAACGTTCCCGGCGGATGCGTCATGCGCACCCACGGCCCAAGCTCGAAATTGACGCCTTCCATCGTGCCGGCGTGCGCCCACACGTCGGCCGGGGGAGCGTCGAGATCGGAGGAAAATTGGAGGACGATTTCGGGCAAACAAGCGACCATAAGTTCGAAACCATTGTACCACGCGCACGACGGTCCATTCGCGGATCACGCCGATTTCCTGTCGTTTCCGGTCCCGGCGCGCCGCCGCCGTATTCCGCCTCGTTCTCGGAACGAGCGGCGTCCCACGAAACTCCGCGCACCGCAACGACCGCCGGTGGTGCCTGAAAAAAAACCGAAAAATTCCGTTGACATGACATTAGATTTTTCGTATATTACGTAATATTGCTATTCGGAATTTCAAACACACCATTTCGAATTCGACCAGGGCGGCGGTTTGCGGCCACCGCCCCGGCCTGTTGTTTTCTTGGAGTCCACCGTGCCCGGCAGCATGGGATGGTTTCTCCGAAAGATATTTTTCTTGGTCCTCCTCCCGGCAACGCGCGCCCGTTGCTTTGCCGGAAGGCATTCGAATGAGAAAGAAGACCGCGGCGCGCTATGTGGGCGTTCCGCGCGCTTTCGCCACCGCGCTCGCACGACATCCCGCCTGCCCCGAACCGAATTCCGGGGCGGCGAGGTTCACGCGTAAGCGCGACTGCACATCCCGCCGGTAGCGAACCTGCCGGCCGCGTCCATGCCGAAGCGCCGCCGTTTGCAGGCGGCATTGCCACGCCGCAAAGGGACGCGACCGTTTGCGGCGGCGACACAACGCCTTCACGCGCGACCGCTCCCGCCGAGGGACGGCGTTGTCGCCAAGGCGTAATAACCCGCTCGCTCACGCTCGCGGCTCTGTTTGTCGCCGCGCGATCCGTTTCGTCCGCGCGACGGCGCTTCGTCTGCCGCGCGACGGCGTTATCGCAAGGGCGTAATAACCCGCTCGCTCACGCTCGCGGCTCTGTTTGTCACGCCGCGCTCGTGCCTCTTGCGATGGCGGCTCGTCGCGCGAACCGGGCGACCGCTCCCTCGCGGTCGCGGCTCTGTTTGGCGCGCCGCGCGGACCGGTCGCGCCGCTGTTGGCGCCTTGTCTTTCGCGCTCCTTCCCGGGGCGCCGATGCGCCCCGAGTCCGCGACGCTTACGCGGCCGCGTTGGTGAATGTTCGGTCGAGGCCGCGGTATTGGACGGCCTCGGCGATGTGCGTTGCGCGGATGTCCGGCACGCCGTCGAGGTCGGCGATCGTGCGCGAGACCTTGAGGATACGGTCGTGCGCGCGGGCCGACAGTCCGAGGCGCTCCATCACCGCCTCCATGATGCGGTGACCGTCCGCGTCGATGCGGCAGTAGCGGCGGATCTGCGTGACGCTCATCGCCGCGTTGCAGCGCGCCCGCGTGCCGGCGAATCGTTCAATCTGGATATTGCGCGCCGCGACCACGCGCGCGCGAATCGCCTCCGAAGATTCCGCCGCGGCGGGGTTGGCGATCTCCTTGTAACGCACGGACGGAACCTCGACGTGCAGATCGATGCGATCGAGCAGCGGCCCCGAAATACGCTGGATGTAGCGTGCGACGGCGCCCGGCGCGCAGCGGCACTCGTGCATCGAGTCTCCGTAATAGCCGCAGGGGCATCCGAGCAATGGACAAAGACAAACGGATAGAAGAGAGAAAATGATGTAGCCCGATTCTTGACGGTCGAAAAAGGCGGAACCAATCGATTTCGTTTCTGGAAGAAAACTCTTTTTACGAAACTGATCCGTCACTCTGTGTAGCAATTGCGCGTGACGATTTCTCAGCACTTCTGGTTGGCGTGATTTTCCCTAAACCCTTTTCTTGTCAGATTCCTTCTGGGCGCTTTCAATGTTTGCACCCTCCCATTTGGAACACACTGCTTCAAAATCCGGCTCCTTTTCCTCAAGCGTCCAACTCTTGTAAAACTTTGGATTTTTGCTCTTGGGTGCTGGGTTGACTTCTCGCATCTCGACCAATGCTGGGGCTTGAACACACTCTCCCAGCACCAAAGCACTTCGCGCTGCCAGCGCCGGAAGTTGGTCAAGAAGCTGACCGTAAATTCCGGGTACAATCTCTCGAAAATATCTTAAGTCTTCCGGATTTTGCAGCCGATGGACAATAAAACTGTTGCACTGTGATAATACTGTTTTTGATAGCTCACTTGGACGTTGCGAAGCGACAACGAGTCCTAATCCATATTTTCTCCCTTCGCGTGCAATACGTTCAAATGTTATTTTAGAAATCGACTCCTCCTCCGACTTCCTGGCCTCATGGATATAGTTTTGCGCTTCTTCAAGAACAAGGACCACTGGATATTCACCCCGACCAATTCCGCTTAATGGATCGCTAAGTCGTTGCAAAAACTCAAGTATTAATCTACCAATTAGCGCAGTCACGTTTTCGAGAACTTCAGATGCCATTAAACTTAAATCAATGACGACGACGTTCGACCGTGACATTCCCTCCCTTTGTTGATCGTAATATGGCAGTTGACCCTCACAACACTCATCGACATTGCTCAGTATGGACGGTGGCGAACTTTCGCTACCGAGAATATGACGTAAAAAGGTTGCCAAGGAATGCTTTACCGATGGCCACTCCGCGCATGTTGGGCCAAAAATAAATTCAAATCGTGAGTCCTCAAGCAAGCGATAAATACGCATCAACATAGTTGAACAGTTATCACGTGCCCTGGTTGAATTTGCTTCGTCTCTGGTCATCGCGTTTTCTAAATAACGATATCTAAACTCTGATTTGCTGAAATGTCGTGGGCAATCCGCAGATGACAAGTTCAGTTCAGAACTGTTTTTAGGAAGTCGTGTTAAAGCGCTCAATATTGGTTTTACCTTTTCCTCAATGCGTCTACGTTTATTGATGTCAATAGTCGCATAGGACTCGAACTTTTCACCTTCGCTCTTTATTCCTTCACGCACAATCTCGCGCATTTCTTCAAACCCTACTTTTAAATTCGTGCCTGTCACTTCTGGATAATTATCCGACAACATTTTTAGTTGCTTCGAAACAGAGATATCACTGATATAGGCAACAAAGCCGTCACACAACTGACGGATCGATTTGGCGTCGTTTTTATCGGAGCCTGAACTTAATCCGAGAATACGATTGCATTCTTTAATAATATTTTCTCTGATTTGTAACCATGTCTCCTCACCACTCTCCGTGTTCCTTGCCGTCGAAAGTGCATTCATTAAGACAGGACGTTGTACACCAGGTGAAGCACGGAACAACCGTACAAAATCATCGGCGTCCATAAACCAGTAAGGAATTGCAAGCCTTCGGGGTTCTTTTGTGTCCGTCGGTATATAAAGTGGCTGGAAGCGTACATCGGCCTCGACCCATTCATGGTCGCTATTTTCCTTTTGAAAGGCCGCTCTATATTCTCCGTTAGTGTCAATGATAACGAAACGCGTGTGCTTTACAGCAGGATTACAGAGAACAGATTGAATAATCGTTGCTATTGTACAAGATTTGCCAGAGCCGGTGCTCCCAATAATCGCCGCGTGCTTACCAAAGAACGCGTCTGGATCAATCCGTATATTATAGTCTGGAAATACCACCGACCGGCCTATGTTAATGCAATACCCAGGCCTTTCTGGAGAAAACTGTTCTAGCCCTGGTTCGTTACCAAAAATGGCATCGAGATCCTGCCGAGTTGTCATCAATACTGGTGTATCAAGTACAGGAAACAAGCTGATACCTTGGCGAAACCGGCCTTCATCGATAGTGCCAATCATCGTAGCTTTCATTAAACGCCTAGCCGAAGGAAGGGTAACCATTGTTTTTTCGGCCTTCAGTTCGCTTTCTTCGGTTAAAACCACTCTAGTAATCATCGCTACGATCCGTTGTGCGCCGACCGGAATAACAATATAAGAATTGATTCTGCCCACCTCCAGGGCACCCTCAAATGTTGACCGTGTGAGCGCTTTGAGATCCCTGCTCAATTCAATAGTAACCTGGGCGGTGTCTACTGCAACGAGTCGCCCAATCTCGTGGTCACTGATCATTTTCGTCTTCTCCGGAGTCGATTGACGTATTGCTTTTCGTTGACAGCGCTTGGAAGGTACGCATGACCCTTCGGCTAATCTCTTCTTCACGAAGGTCAGGTAAAAGATTCTCGACAAATTTCGCAAACGTTCCGATGTCCATTCCTGTTAGCATCCACACTCGCTCGTCTCGGAGGTTTTGAAGGTCCCTCACAAATCCGCTTGTTGGGTTTGGATCGACGACGACGAGGGTAAAACTGGGAATTGCGAGCGCCTGCCTTATTAGAGCGTTTACGTGGTCATCGCCGAAGCCATAGCCTATGACAAAAAGGGCTGACTGGGGTTGGGCAATGGCATTGCCGAACCGCCTAAAAAGCTCGGAATAGGGCATGGCCAACGTTTGTCCGTATTTTAGCGGGGAAGGAAAGATGACAACATCGTCGGAAGAAGAGGCGTCCTGGTCGTGGTAAGTGGCGTAAAGCCCGAATGGATTCTCCCAATTTTGGTCGCAGCGATGCCAAGTCAGAGAGCCATGCAGCTTATAAAGGTGAATTGCTCTATCAAACCTATGAACCCGCCCTTCTGTTGTGTGCGCAGGAAAGTAGAAATCAATATCGAAGGATTCCGGTCGAAATACTCGCCTTAGTGATCCTATAAAACCATCGACCAGAACAGTCCCTTCAGCATCGGCGGCTTGTTCCAGCATGGTGTCGTAATTGAGTGTAAATAAGTTGACCCTTCGAAGATTGAGTGGCCGCGTTAGCAGCTTTTTCAGAAAACGTCGATGTGTTCGAATCGAGTCTTCTTTGCCTTTGTGTGGCAAATTCAAAACGGCTGTCAGGCTATGGGTAAGGTGTCGAGTGAGAGTGCGGAGATCTCCCATTTCCATAGGTACGTCAGATGGTGTGGTTATTTTCAAGGAAATAGCATCGGACACGAACCCTGCAAGCCACGTGTAAAGGCGACCCAAATATTCTTCAAAATTAAATGGTATTGGCTCAGGGTGTTGGTCGGAGTCGCCAAGTAGTTTCGTTTTACGATCTTCAAGGCGAATGGTACGTCCTGATAGGAGCGATGCCGTCTGATAGAAACATTCTACCCATGCAGGCACAGTTGTCGAACTGGTGTTGCTTTCAAGCGCTTCCTTTACAATGGCCTTCTCTATCGGAATTGGTATGGTGGCAAGGGATATTCCTCCAGCATCAATTGAAGCTCCTGCTCCGAGAAGAAAGGAGACATTGTCCATTTTGAGGAGCGTGCCAAATCTGACTCGCATCTCCTTCATGACCTCAGTTAATCGCGACTTCGCTTTGTCCTTAGCATCATCATTTTCCGTCATTTCGGAATCAGTAAAATCAAGAAGCTCGCGACCACCGATCAGGATATGGCCATCGAAAAGCCGCTCTGCTGTGTCCATCAGAAATCCTCCAGTACCCACGGGTAAATTTTCATGTTTTGAACCAATTTTCGTTGTCGCGGATTCTATCCGCCATCTCGCGGCCAGCGAGAATTCTTCCGAGACGATAGAAGTGACGGCGCATCGCTTCTAGGTCCGTTAGATGCCCATAAGGTATTTCGATCACCTCATAGGCCCGACCGCGCAGTTCATCTCGAATTTCCCGATCCTTTTTCAGGGTCCTCGGATTACCGTGGATGTGCTTGCTCATGCCGTCGAGGTAAATGCAGATGCCTTCTCTTGCCCCGGTCGGATCTTCGATGAAGAAATCCGGCGTCGTCGTCCCAAGCGGTCGTCCGAGATCGATGGGATGTTGAGCCTTAAAGCCGTGGAAACCCGCGCGTTCCAACATCGCCTTTAGCGCTTTTTCGGCCTGGTTGACGGGCATCTCCGTCGATGGTTCATCAGGCAGACGCGGCGGCAGATCATGAGAATAAGCAAGGCTTGCGCCCCAATCAGACAGCCGCTCGACCGCGAGTTGGCGATTCAAATAGCGGTGGTAGAAAGCGTTGCGGAACTGCAGCAAGCAGTCAACACACGCCCGCGCGCATTCCGCCGGGCATTCCCGGACGAACTTCAACGCCGCATCGATGACCTCGTTCCACCGCCCCAACATCTGTTCGAGAAGTCCCGACCCACCCGGCATTGGGTCGTAAAGGAGAATGTCGAGTTTTTCGTCACCCGGTCGCCCGATGGCGAGCAACTGCAAATCGCCGATCTCCATTTCCACACGTGGGCCGCACCTTTGCGCAGTGCTTCCATGACGCTGAAGGCTTCTTCGCGGTCGGCGCAATCTTGCAGACAGATCGCATCCGCCACGATGTCGGCATAGAAACCGATGCTTTCCACGGGAGCGCCGCACCGCTCCTGATGGTCTTTCGCAAACTGGTCGAGATCGGCGTGGGAGGCCAGCGGCGAACGGCTCTGGCCGCAGATTCGGCAGACCGGATAGCCCAGACCATTGCCCGAGCGAACTTGGTTCGCCACGCCGACGTTGACTAATCGCAAGAAAACGCCCGAGCGATAAGTAACGGCCTTCGGCCCCCAAGTGAACGATTTTCCACCCTCGTGTCGTGCCTGCTCGTATCCATAGACCGCGACACCGAGTTGGAATCGGTAGTCCTCTTCGTCCGTGATGTGGGAGTTGTGCGGAAGATCGACATCGCAGATCGGCACCGCCTTCAACGCGGCGGTCGCCAA
This sequence comes from bacterium, assembly GCA_019912885.1. NCBI lineage: Bacteria > bacterium. The sequence continues at coordinate 40,657 of JAIOHV010000140.1, read as the reverse complement.
CGTCGATGTTGCACCATCCGTTGCCGTGCCGACCTCTCGGATAGCTTCCTGTGCGCTACTGACCTGAAAGAGTAACGGCTCTACGGGCTCGAGGTGGAAAAACCTTGGCAGGAAGCGATGGCCGTTCGCGTATATCAGATTTCCCGGAATGTACTCGTGTAGGGCAAGCGATTGGCTTCGCCGCAGTTCCCAGTTCCGAATGTCCGAAGCGAACGGCGGGGCCAGATAGAATCCGACAACCGAGCCTGTATCGAGGCCATACCCCGGCAAGAACCCCTCGGCCGCCAATACAGAGTAGGTGTAGGTGTCGTCGTAGCCCTCGGCCTCGCGCCGCTTCTTGCGACTTATCCCTTTGAGCTTCTTGACGAGGCGGTCACAGCGATTGCGGAGCGCATCCTCTTCGGGATCGAGCGTTCCTTTTCTGTGTCGTACCGAATCCAAACGACTCAATTGTTCCAACGCCCAATGGAGCCGTTTGCTCAGTCGGACGAGCACGTTTTTTAGCGCCTCGCCCATGCCGTCGACATATCCCTCCAGTACCGATGCCTCGACGACGTTGGAATCCGCGACCGGCCAGCCCTGCGCGAACACCGTGCGAACATGATCCAGGACGTGCGCCCTATGCTTTACTAGCGCCTGGGCGAACAGGGTTAAATCGAACGGCTCAGATCGAACATTTCCACTATCATCGAAAAGGTAGGCTTTGATCTGCGCGGGAAAGCAATGATCCAGTGCGGCCGCGAGTTCAGTCCGGTCGGGTTCCGGCAAGGCGCGCCCCGATTTGGCCAGGCCGTGGAGAACAGTGAGGACCGAGGCGTGGACGTGCTTCTGAATCATCACGCCGTTTTTTAGGTTGAAGCTTGGCGGCAGAATGCGGCCGTTGAGCATCTTCATCGGATCGACGAAATAAGCCCGGTCGTGACTTGCGGGGCGGGCGTAGGTCATGTTCACGGCCATGCGGTGCCGCCGACCGGCGCGACCGGCACGCTGCCAGTAATTGGCGGGGAGAGGCGGGACATTCCGCATCAATACCGAATCCAGGGCACCGATGTCGACCCCGAGTTCCAATGTGGGCGTGCAGACTAGGGTGTTGAGCCGCTCGCCATCCCCCTTGAACATCCGCTCGATGAGTTCTCGATCCGATGCAGGGATCTGTGCCGAATGCTCGCGCGGGCGAATCATGCTGAACTGCTGATCCAACACCATCAGGTCGTAATTGTCCGAGTCCTCGTCCTCGAACTTCAAGGTGCCGCTGCATCGAAACACCATGCAGGCCGAATGCGGTGTCTTTCGGACGTTTGGCCTACGACAGACATCGCACCGATAGACGCCCTTGTTCGCGTGGATCAGTAACCGGTCAGCATCTATTTGCTTGACGTCCGCGCATCCGGGCAGCGCATTGTTTCGGCGGCCGACGAGCGTCACGCTCGCCAACAGGCGAAGCTTGTCGGTGAGCAAGCGCCAGAGTTCTTCAAAGAATTCCTTGATCTTATCGTCGGGGACGCCCCAGTTCTTGGCGGCCTGACGTGCCGCCGTACCCGCTCGCTGACCCAACCACTGGATGATTCGGCTACGTTCGTCATTCGCTTCGTATCGGAGCTTCAGTCCCTTGGGACCGCCTTTCAGAATCGGCAGATAGCCGTATTGCACTTCGCGGTCGCCTTCAAACCAAATCTTACTGAAGACCTGGTCCTCGCGGTCGAGAAGTGCGCGATTGCGCCGCGCGACGTCGAGAAGCGCAGCGACACCCGCCAGAAGCTCCTCTGGTGTGCATCCAGTTTCCGGTGCCCACCTTTGAAAGAAGTCAAGGTTAGCGTCCAACCCCACGTATTCCACGCGGATGCGGCCCCACGGCTCAAGACCGATGCGTTGGCGCGCTCCTGTGGTGATTTCTCGCAAGATCTGGATACGCAGAAACCGTTTTCGCTCGCGGGCGTGTTCAAGGCCCGTGGCTTCCTTCCGCGCCACGCGCCAGACTTCGGGAATCAGCGCCGCCGAGAGGTCGTCGTCCAGATCAAGGAGCCGATCAAGATGCGCTGTCAGATCCCCGATGGAAATCGGTCCCTTCTCAATTTGTTGGTACATCAGCGAACGCAGACGGAACCGACGGGCGTGATCCTGCATCCACCCGGCCTGGAACGCGGCGTCCTGTCGGTTGTCGGCAAATACCAGAAGGCGCTTGCGCACGGCGTGCTGGATCATGCTCTGGGCCAAGACGTGGACATCGGATACGGTCAACGCACGGATCGGGCGGGCCGGTTCACGGTAGGTCCCCAGATACCGTCGCCCCAGTGAGCCGCAGGCGACACACCTGGAGAGATATCCTGGATTGTCCTTGTCCTGCCAGACAGCGAATAGGCCGACCAAATCGCCTTCGCGGCCGCAGCCGTCGCACCGATCAATTTTCTTTGGGTGAAGCGTGCCGCAATATCGGCAGAAGAAAAGCGGTGTGCTTTTACGTGGGATATCGTTGTCCTCGTCGTCATCTTCACCAAGGGCCAATCGATCCAGCAAGACCACTCGACTGCCGTTGAGGGCTTGATCGAGAGGCGGCCAGTAGAATCGATCTTCCTTCGCCTCACCACCTCCAGGGGTCTTCCCGCTCAGATCGAAATCCTTGACGAAATGGACGAAGTAGTGTTGGCCGCAAGTGGTGCAGGTCGTCGCTTGAAGGCGGAACAGGCTCCCTTCCTTTTCGGCGGCGTCTTCAGCGGACAACCAGAGGCGCGGCAGCTGTTCATCGGGCGGGAACGTCACAACCGCCCCACTGACGCCACGGACAAAACAGTGAACCACGGGCCGCAATAGCGGCCGTTCATCCTCGCTGCGCGACGCGGCACCGAGCGCCAACCAGGTGAGAATCTCCTCGACCGGAACGGGACGCCCGAGTCGCGCTGTCAGATCCTCGACGAGTTTCAACAACGCACGAGGTTCCTTGAGGGCTTCGGCGATCTGGAACACGATCTCGTTCGCGGCGAGCCTGTCGTAAAGGCTCTGGTGCCATTTCGTTGGATCGAGTGCGGCACCGGTCATCGCCTGGAAAACTCCACGCAGCATCTTCACGGCGTCCTTGGACGGCGGGGTCTTTTCCAGTTCGAAGATCGCGTCCAAGACTGTCTGCAACTGAACAACCGGATCGCCGGGTAATGGCGCGCTTGGCGTGCGGGTTTTAGCCCAGGTATCTTCCTCGTACTCCTCGCCGATCAGCGAGACGTTGTCGGGTTCAACGCCGAAAAACCGCGAAGCAAATGCGCGTCCGGCATCCGGTCCTCGAACAGGATCGGCGATGGTTGCTGAAGTGGCGACGCACACCGTGTCTTTCGGTCCCTTGCCGCAGAAAGCGCGGAGGCGGCGGATCAAGCAAGCGGTTTCCGCGCCTGCCGCTCCAGCGAATGTGTGCGCCTCGTCGAACACCAAGAATTCGAGGCGAGCGTTGTCGAATAGCTCCACGTCCTGATGCCGCGTGAGGAGCAATTCAAGCTGCTTCACGTTCGTCAGCAGAATGCGAGGCTGCTTGCCCGGCATGCGCATTTCCTCACGCGATGTGCTCTCCTCGGACGGATGAACAGCCCGCGAGTCCTTTTGCTCCCGAAGCTGCTTAAGTTTCGCCTGATAATCGGCGCGTGACGAACCTGCCGGAAGTCTGGCCCCCGCCACATCCGCTTTGTGTTCGGGCGTCTTGCCAACGTACATTCCAAATGAGATGCCAGTGCCTGTCAGCAGGTCTCGCAGACGCCCCAACTGGTCTTCAGCCAGTGCGTTCATCGGATAGACAATGACCGCAAGAATTCCCTCGGCCGCGTTTTCATCCCGTAGCTTCAGGCACCGACTGATAATGGGGTACAAAAAGCACTCGGTTTTCCCAGACCCGGTTCCCGTCGAGATCAATGTTGACTGTCGTTTGGCGATCTCTCGGATAGCCGTTTCCTGGTGCCCATAGACGTTCTGGAATGGAACAAGACTGGCCATGTGAGGATGCAGCAGCCCTTCTGCGATCAAGGCCGCGACCTTTGCGCCTTTGCGAAACGACCGGCTCAGGCTGATGTATGGACCTTTCATCAGTGGCGTCGCGCGGGTTTCTTCCAAGCTCAGAAGGCGCCGCATTTGGGCATTCAGATCGCGGTCGGCAAGCTGGTAGGTCGTGAATTGATATTTCAGAAAATCGCTGACCACTTTTTCCGTGTATGTAATCGGATTCAGCACGCTCATTTCCTCCGGGATTTCCGCGTCGGTTCAACGACTTTTCCAAATAGGTCAGTCGGTTCCGGATTTCCAAACAGGTCCTTGGGTGCGTCACTTCTCGAACCTGCCGTTGGCACTGCCGTTTGAGAGGGCTTTGGTCGCGGCACGATCCTCTCGATTAGCTCGGCGTGCCGCTCGCATTCCTCCCACGATTCTTCGACAGATTGCTCAAGCTGCCAGGGCAAAAACCGGTCACCTAGCCGAGACGCCACGGGTTGGTATTCCTTGGCGCGGTCGTCGTGGCCAAGTCCATAGTCTGCGAGCCGCAACTTCTCTGGAATCATCCAACCCTCGCCATCGTTCTGCGAGAGGAATGCATCCAGCCCTTTTTCTTTCAGGTCGCAGAAGGCGACATACGCTAAAACGGGATGTCGCAGTTCCGGGTCACACTCTTTGTCGACTCTCCAAAAGCCCTTGGGATCGAGAGCACGTGTGAAGTCGTCCGAATGCATCACTGCCGCCGGGTTGTCGCAATCGCGGATGATCCAAGCCAAGTCCCAAGAGGTGAGGCCATAAAGGTCAGCAACAACTGCGTCAACGATGCTTCGAAATCGGAGGCGTTCATGGAGCGTGACGGCCCAGAGCGCCTTCCACGGGTGGCATCGTTCGGCCATCGACAGGGTCAACCACTCGTGGGCGAAAATGAGATGGCCGAAGGCCAAACTTGCGCCGAGAACCGGCAGGCGGCGATGTTGGTCCGACCAGCCGGGACGCAAGACAGGTACGTCTTCAATCACGAAGAGGTTGAGGTGCATGCCGCCCATGCGCAGTCGGGTCGCCCAGTCACAAGCTAGACTCGTGAGCGCCACCGCGAGCCCGAGTGGTCGCTCGCGGTCGGTGCGTAGTATCCCAAGCGTGTTCCCGCATGGAACATCCGGCACGACAGAAGTGATAAATGTGCGTTCGTTGGTCGCATTCGAGATATCTCGGAAGCCGAGCTTGCATCCACGTAACCCGCCGCCGTTCTTCTCGAAGATCGTCTCAGCGGCCATGAGGAACTGGGGGGCCAGGCGTTTCTCCTCCCAGCTAAGGGGCTCCCAATGTGCCCTATTTCCGGCACCGCTTAGATATCTTGCGGCCGCAAAATCGAACTGCCCGATCATTACACCCTGGTACAGCGGTAACGCGACGTCCTCGATCTCGTCCACATAAATGGTCTGAGTTCCATCACACGAGAGGACCAACCCTTTCTTCCTATTCAAGATCGATCTCGGACCGTCGTAGGGCTTCCACTTGCCCATGAGCCAGTGACCGTATTCGTCGGGTCGATACCCTTGCTCCTCCCACTTGGGCGTCGGCGGGAAGAGCTTTGAGTCGTTGGTCATGTGGAACTCAGTGGCGTATTTGATTCCCCACCCATCCGGACTATCGTCGCCGAGCAACACTCCCTTGGCGTAGAGCTTCTCCAGAATTTCCAAATCGCGCTCAGTCCGGATTTCAAGAATCGCTTTGGATTTCGGGCTGAACTGCTCAACGCGTTCACGCGGATAGGCGAGCACGTGCCGCTCCGCGTCCTCCCAGTCCTCCAGAGAGCGATGCATGAACGTGGCGCGGATTGCCTTGGTCGAGCCGCCCTTCTTCACGATTACCGGGCAGAACTTGAACGACCTGTGGATGTCGAAGATCCCTTCACGGTTTTCAAAACCAAACAGCCACAGCCACTCGCACTTGGTCAGGAACAATTGCCGAAGGCTTGTGCTGCCTTTGTCGGTGTAGACGCCTGATGGTACGAGGAATCCGAACTGCCCGCCGCTTGCCGCGAGAGCGTGCGCGATTTCAAGGAACATCTTGTACGTATTGATGTCTGCCGATCCCTGGTGCCGGTAGGGGTGTTCCGGGTCCGAATAGCCTTTCCTTCCCTGGCGTTGCTTGCGCCAGCTATCGTGCAGGCTGACATTGTCAGTTGTCGACCTGGAGAACGAGAGTTTATCACCGCCCTCCTTTACGTCGCCGAATGGGAACGCGGAGTGCTTCGTCCAGTTTGAAAGTGCCTTTAGTTGGGCACTGTAGATCAGCCAATTCCGCGCGAGGTCGGAATTGCTGGCAAAGAATTCACGCTGCTTGGCGAGAGCTTCTTGCTTGCCGTAGGCTCGGTACAAAGGGTCGATGTTCGAGAAAAACTCTTTCGAGTTCGGCTTCTGGATTTCCCACGGCGGGTTGCCGATCAGCGCATGGAATCCGGATTTCGGTCCCGAAAATACATCCGGAAACTCCAACTCCCAATGGAAGAACCGATGGTGAGCAGTCAGGCTTCGCACCATGTCCATTGTGGATTTGGAAGGAGCAACAAAATCCCTTGGCATCGGAGCGAGGTTCAGTTGGTCCCCCGGCCAGAACCAGACGGCGGACCACGTGTCGAACGCCGACTTTAGACGTGAAAACTCCTCGTTCGCCAGGATATGCTCTCGATAGATCGTCTCGCGCCGCTCGGTCTCTTGCACCGGCAGCGCATGCAATTCCTCAAACACGCGCACCGCGTCTCGATGCAGATCGTCGAGCGTGAAGCCTTTTTTCATGAAGGGCAGAACGTCTTCCCGACGCGCCTTGATCCAAGCGGCCAAGGCCGGTTTGACCTTCGTGTTTTTGAATTGCTTGATGGCATCGGTCCATTCGTCACCCTGTCGCTCCCAGGCCATCGCCGGGTATTCCTGGAAGCGGTCGAACCAGCATCCCACCAGACTGTTGCCGCATTTGATCTTGTGATCGAGGAAGCTGAACGGCAGCCGCTGATCCATCGTCTCGATCCAGAGCGCCATGCGCGCCAGTTCGACCGCCAGAGGGTCGAGGTCGACGCCGTAGATGCATCGTTCGACGACGTGGCGCTTGAGTCGGGCGCGCAGACGGTCCTCGAATTCTGGATGGTCTTTCGGTACGGGCAACGATTCCTGTGAAGGGTGGTCGAGCGGTACACCGTCGGCCAGACGGCAGATTGTTCGCCCCACAGTTTCTTCGAGTCGCCCGTGGTGATGGAGGCTCACCAGCAGTGCGTCGGTGATGAAGCGTAAGGCAGCGACCAGGAAGGAACCGCTGCCCATCGCCGGATCGCAGACCTTGAGCGCCAGGATATCCTCGGGTTTCTTGGGAACGGCCTGACCGTCCGAGCCTACATCAAAGGCCAGCGGTTGCAGGGTCCGGCGCGTCGTCGGAACCGCCAGTTGCGGCCGCGTGTAGAACGTGCCCGCGCCCTTGCGAGTTCCGCCCCAACGAACCAGATACCAGTCGCCGGGTGGAATGATTCGCCCAACAAGCCCTCTTGCGGCCTTCCCAACGTGCTCCTCGTATTCCGCCTTAGCGCGGCCTTCTTTTTTACCCTTGGGCGCCTTGACGATCTTCGCAGCCTTGACGGCGCGCTCGGCCCAACCAAACACCGCATCGCGGATCGCTTGGTCGACATCGAGTTCCTCGACAGGTTCGTCGTCGTCTGCGCTCTCGGCTTCGATCTCCTCCTCTTCGCCCTCGTCCTCACCCTCGTCACCGCCTTCCTCGGACTCTTCCTCGGAAGCCATCTTCTTCGTGGAGACCTTCAGCTTGGACAGGAGCGAAGAAAGTCCGCTGTCATCCATTGCCTCCAAACGCGAGAAGGGCAGTGCCGGTTGGTCGCCGATGTTCAAGAACACGATAGGCGCATCGGTCTCGGCGCGACGCAACTCGAAGTCGAGCAAGCCTTCATAGAGTATGCCGATGTATTCGGAGGACAGATCGGAAAAGTCCACCGGAACGGGTACCCAAGTGCTGCCGCGCCCTTGGCGAACCTTCACCTTGCTGTGGCACAGCAGTTCCAAAATCCGATGCGCGTCGGCGTCGCTGGGACAGTCCTTCTGGTTCTCCAATGCGGCCAGGGCCCTTGATGTCGAATCGTCAGCATTCGGATCGCCCGGTGTAAAAAGACCGCCGCCGTAACGCTGGATCGGCAGCGCCTCGTGGCCGGAACCGGAAAAGATCAGCCGAAACAGTGAGATGATCCTCGGCCACGCGCCCCAGGAATGTCGAAGCCGTTCTGGGCCGCGTCCACCGGCAAGCCGATCCAGTTGTTCGCGCAGGCCCTGTAATCCGTAGGAGTCGTTGTAGATAGGATTGTTGCGAGGCAGCAATTCCCTGGCTTCGGCGAAAAGCACGACAACGCAACGCATGATGAGCCGCGTGGCGGCAATGTAAATGGCGCGTCGCGTTTCAGGGGTCGGAGCATTGCCTTCAAACACGTTGAGGGCTTCGCTCGATGCGTGAACGAGATGTTCGACCGCCTGGCGCACCCGCTCGCCAAGTGCGCTGCTCAGTTCCGCTTGGCCTTTGCGGGAAGCCTGGATCGCCGCGAGTAGGCGTGATGGTTCGTCAGCCGAGCGCTTCTTAAGCGCGTCCACGCCGAGGAGTTGACGCAGCGCCGTCACCTGGGAACCCGGCGCACCCTCTTCAAACCACAAGTCGATGTCCCACTCGCACCAAGCGTCGTAGTCCGCGCCCGCATGGATCAATCGCCATTGGCGAGCGTTCGTCAGCAGGGCGATCTTCTCGCCCGTATGGCGAAGCCACTCGATGACACGCGATACCGAGCGGCGACCGCGACCGATACCCAGGCGACTCACCGTCTCGTGATCGTGCCCAGCACCCAACGCGGCGTCGGCAACGAATACGGGCAGGATTTCTCCTGAAGCGTCCTGCCACAGGTAGCGAGGTTTGACGATCTCACCGGTAATCGCTCGGCGCGACCACTTGGTATCGACGACGCTGCCTTTAGTCCACTGGTTTTTCGGATAGCCGAGGACGTGTTCAACGAGCGTGTCGAAGAGCGTCGGAAGGTATTTATCCTCGCCGCTCTGAAGTCTCGTAACATCCCGGCGCAGGCGCTCGATGACGTATTTCGGAAGCGGATCGATATCCTCGGGGAAGAACTCAGCCAGCTTTGACGGTGCGATGAGAAGGCCGCCATGCTTCAGCGAAACCCACCATGCTCGCTCGCGGGAGATCGCGGTCGTCATGGCCGAACCTCCCTCGGTAAGAGAATCTCCACGGCAACGGGGAAAACCTGGACCTTCCCACGCAGGCTGTATCGCTGGGGCAGGATCTGCTCCAGGACCCGCTTACGTTCGATCTTGAGACGGTCGAGCAAATCCTGGTAGTGGCTGCGCCGCCTCTTCAATTCCTCTTCCAGGTCACGCAGGCGCTCCTCTTGGTCGCGCACCTGTGGCGCGAATAATTCCTGCTGCTTCATCACGGCAAGGAGCTTGTCGCGTTCTTTTTCGAGCTTCTTGATGTTGTTCTCACTCATCAGCCGCTCGATCTCTTTCTGGCGATGATCGAAGGTCTTCTTCTCCTCGACAGCGGCGACCTTGAATCGCTTCTCCATGTGCGCCCGAACGAGGGTGGTCAAGCGTTCGGTTTCGGACTTCAACATCGTGGCGAGGTCGGGATCGATCTCCTCCCAAAGGTCCTTTGCTCGCTTTACGGCTCGATCACCCGCAGGAGCGGCTCCGCTGGAACAGGCCGCCGGAACAACATGGGGCAGAGGATTTTTAAGTTCGCCGCCCTTGACTGGAATCTGGATCGTGCGAACCCAATGGTGAAACGGCTCGCGCAATTCGTTGACGCCCAGTTCTTCCACGGTCAGCAGGACCAAGGCATCGGTTCCTGCCGGAACATCGCCATGCCGCACACACCATCGGCTCGCGGCGAAATCGCCCCCAGCCCCCGGAAAACGCGCTCGGGCGTAGGTGACGAGCGCATGCCGGAACATCGGATGTCCCAGATGAAGGAGCACGGTGTCCTTGGCAGGCCTGAAAACCGGGCGCCCATTGTTCCTTTGGACGAATAGCAGAGGATCGAAAATGAGACCGGGCATAGGGCCGGGAACACCGCTCTTGCCTTTCAAGCGAACGGAATCGTTAATCAGTGATTCCCACTTTGGCGGCCGATGACCAAGCTTGAACCGTCCTCGTTCGTCCGGCCCTTCCAAACAGCGCATTCCGATCCCGAGGCCAAGTGCGATTTCAAGCGTGGAGCGAAGCGTCTCCGGAGTGAGATCGATCTCGCGGCACATCTGTTCGAGGCGGCTCTTTTCCTGCTCGCCGGTCGACATGTTTTTTTTCCGGGGCACCTCGGCGCGATTGCGGTTCGTCTCCACATCGCGGTCGAGGCCGCTAATGACTCGATCCGAGTCCTCCAGGTCGACGAATCGGCGGGCGAACGCTGCATCAAAAACCTCGCCCATCGATCCGAGGTCCTCTCGGATGGTTTCCACTTTCTTCACCACGTGCCCAAGGAACTTGAGATCGGCGTCGTCTTCGCTGGCGAAGTGATGGACGCTCACGTCCCGCGCTTGACCATGTCGGTCCAGGCGGCCGTTGCGTTGCTCAAGACGCGACGGGTTCCAGGGGATGTCGAAATGCAGCATCAGGCGGGCGGTCTCTTGCAGGTTCAGACCTTCCGAGGCCGCGTCCGTAGCGATCAGAATTCGGATCGGGTCGTTGGGGTCATTGAAAGCGTCGCGGATCAAATCGCGGTCAGCCTGATCCATGCCGCCATACAGAATACGGATGCGTTCACCGTCGTCCTCGAAGGCTGCCTTCAAGCGTCGTTCGAGGTAGTCGAGCGTCGTCTTGTATTCCGTAAAAATGACCAGGCGCTCATCATCGAGCCACTGCCGGTCGCGCCGCAGGTGTTTGTTGATCAGTTCGATGACTCGGTCCAGGCGGCTGTCCTTTTTGGGATCGGTGGGCGAGTCGTCGCGCCAAGCGATACCGAGATGCTGTAGCGTTGTATCGATGGCACTGATGTGTTCCTGCAGCGTGGTTACCAGAGGCTTCAACCACGCGCCGACAGTTCGCACCGCATGGCGCGTTCGATCTTCACGCTCCCGGTCGTCGTCGATGTCTGCTTCGCTGGCGCGCTTGGCGGCCGCGACCTCTTCAGAATCGGCAGCTTCCTCTTCGGAGAGTCCGTTTTTGAATCGACACCAGGATTCGCCAAAGGTATAGGGGCAGGACAGCAATCGCTTGTTCAGAACCTCGACCGCAAACGATCCGGCCAATTGTTCCGTCCGGCTTGAGGCGGCGATCAGCGTCTTGACCTTTTTACGGAACGACTCGACTGCTTCGGCCAGGAGCTTTTCCTCCCGGTGGAAGTAGAGTGGGACCGGAACCAAGTAGCGTTCTGCAAAACGACGAGGCCGTTTCAGGCGGTCGTCCAGTTCGTTGATCTCGCGCTTGAGGCGTCGAACGACCACCGTCTCGACACGGGCCTTTTCGTCATCGCTGAAATCGCTTGTCTGGGTGAAGCGAACCGGGTCGAGCAGTTCCAGAAGACCTGAAAACGACCGCGTGTGTCCGTTGTGCGGCGTCGCGGTCAGGAAGAGTTTGTGCTCGAAGTATGGGGTGATGCTACGCAACATCTTCGTCAGGTCGCTGTCGTCGCCGAAGTTCGAGGGCATCAGGTTGTGGGCCTCGTCGACGACGAGCAGATCCCAGGGAAGCTGCGCAGCGAGCGGCGCGTCCGGATCGGTCGGACGGCAAGTGGAAAGAAACTGTTCCAGCACGTCGGGTTGGCGCAGGTAATGGTAGGACGTGGCGACGCGTGGAAAGACGCGCCAAGGATTGGCGTGCAAACCAAGGCGCTTCTGGAGTGCGTGGGTTTCTGGCCGGTCGACGATGTCGAAGGACAGCGCGAATTTTTGCTCCATCTCCTGCCGCCACTGGTTTCGCAGCGACGCCGGGCAGATGATCAAGACGCGTCGGATGCGCCGCCGAATCAGGAGTTCCGTAAGGACGAGGCCCGCTTCGATGGTCTTGCCGAGGCCGACGTCGTCGGCCAGCAGCAGAGACACTCGTGGCATCTGTAGCGCCTGCAGGAGCGGCACCAATTGGAAGTCATCAACCTGGATCGCGCCGTGAAACGGTGAGGATATCGGCAACTCGGACAGTTCTCCGGAGCCGTCAGGACTCAAGAACGGTGTGATCGCGCTCCAGCGGGTTGCCCGAAGCAAGGCGTCGTATTCAGCGTGGATCATTGGCGCGCTGCCGGAAACTTGCGGAAGGGTTGTCGGCTCCAGTAGCGTCGCGCCTTGTTCGCGTTCCCAAAGCACGGCGTCTTCCGGTACGCCGTCAAGGTCGGTGTACTCGACGCGAACAAGGTGAAGGCGACCGTCAGGACCGGCATCAAACGGTTCCACGGAAGCCACGAGCGCCCGGCGGTTCCGCAGCGTGGCCATCATGCCCACGCGAGGAATCGATATCGGGTCAAGAGTTTTCTGGGCCATCAGCGTCTGTCCCCAAAACGAAATCCATCGACAAACAAAGGAAAAGCCGCTCGCAAACGAGCAAGCCTAGCCCTGTCGTGGCGCATGGCCAGCGTGAAAATCCTGGGAAGTATTCAGCGCCTACAGGTCGTTTCCGCGCATCATACTAGAAAACGAATGTGACAGCGAGGGTCATTCCGTTTTTTCCGATTTCAGGATTCCAGGTGGAGCGAGACGGAATCCATATTCCGCCGATAAGAGGCATACCGTCTCGGACTCGATCTGAGTCGACCAGAAAATAGCTTTGGACGTTGTCACGTCCGTCCAGGTGGAGGGCCTCGCGGATGTAGAACCTTGGCACACCCTCGTGCCGGTCGAGGCGCACCAGGAGTTTCGGCTCGACCTCGTAAAGTTCGCCGTGGACGGCGGTGTTGCCGCCCGCGATCAGGCCGGGGAACGGCCCCAGGTCGAGTAGCGTGTAGTGGGGCGCGGTGATGGCCTCGCCCAGGAATCGTGCCTCGCGCATCAGGCCGTGGTTCCGCTGGCCGTGCTTCAATGTGCCGTAGACGAAAAGGATCGTGGAGCGGCTGCCAGCTTTATCTCGCTTCTTGCTCGGCCCCATCACCCTTTCCCTTCTTCGTCGGCCGCCCATGCCGCCATGCGGCACTGCCGGTGAGATGCGCCATGAGGTGCTTTCGGACGTTTTTGAACTCGTCGCCGGAGAGCGAGAGATGAAGCAGAAAAACACGGAAACAAAACTTAGTGTTGTTCGGATCGTATTCGCGGCGCGAGGCGCTGGCGGCCCTGGAATTGAGCGCCTTGGCCGCGAGGGCAAGCGAAAACACGATGTAGGCGCGGATCACCCCGGCGTGGTTCGATCCGTTGAACCAGCGGAGTTCGAACGATTGGTCGTACCATAGCGGGTGAAGATTTAGGCCTCTATATCTCGACGGATCGTAGTGCTGCGGATGGCCGTTGTGTTTCCCGTACCACAGTCGATTTAGCGTGCGCATCGACCGGACGCGCTGCGTCGATACCTTCTGGACGAACTCCTGGCTGTTCGCCTTCGCGTACCGGCGCAGACGATCTTCGTCGACTGCGAGCGCGTCGATGATCAGCCGTTCCTGTTTGTTGACAATCTTGACCAGGCGGGCGAGCGCGGCGGCGTCGAAGGGCGCACCGTCGACGTGGACGTGGACTCCGCACTGGTCGTTGACGCGACCGCCCGTTTGCCTCAGCGCCCTCACGACCTCCTGGAGTTCCGCGATATCATTCCATTCGAGGATCGGCGTGACGACCTCGACGCGCAGGTGCGCGGGCGCGTTCGTGAGCGAGGCGTCGGATACGATTTTCCATGTGCGACCACGAGCGTCATCGACCACCCAGGTATCGAGGCCATCGACGTAGCCGCGATACGCGGCCGCGCCGCCGACCACCGCTTGGACCGCCTTGGCCGCGCGCTCGCGGGAGATCATCACGAGTTCGATCTCGACGCCGAAGCGCAGGGTGCGCAGCGTGTGCTTGGGATTCTCTGATCCAGATTGTTCCATCGACAATGCCCCCTTTCAAGTGGTCAAACACATCGCTTCGGGGGGCGGGGAAGTCAAGGCGAATGTGGGCTTTAACTGCTTGTATTTGAGAAGTTTTTCGGCGCGAAAAGCGGCGCTATTTCAGCAATTCCGGAGCCGCTGGACCCATCCGTAGACCGTCGTCCCCGGACACGCGGGTTTGCCGAAGTCGCAGTGGCCGAAAAATGCCGTGGGCACAAGCCCCAGCGTGGCCATCAGATGCTCGGCCAGGGCGAAGAACGACTGCTCCTGCGCCGCTGTGGGTTCACCTCCTTCGTGTCCCGGCCCCGCGAAGTCGCCGACCAGCATGACGCCGATGGAGCGGGAGTTCTGGGCGGCGGCGTGCCAGACAACGTCAGTGAGATCGTTGCAGAGGTAGATGGAGCCATCGTCGTCAATGCACGCGTGATAGCAAATATGCGGGCAGCCCGCGGCCGAGATGTGGTTGCCGGGGCTGATGTGGTAGTTGTTGATCCCGAAGACATCGCGGTTGCCGGACACGTCCGCATGGCCGAGACTCTGATGCAGGATCACGCGGTCGATCTTTTCCAGGTTGCGCTTCTGCGGCCAGCGCGGTCGGCTCGGATTCCACGGCAGTTTCTCGACTAGGCGGATGATGTTCGCTTCGGCCATCACGCGCCCTCCCGTCCCACGACCGCCGTGCGGATCTCGTTCAGCCGCTCGTGGACGTTTTCCTTGTCGGCCTTATACGCGCAGCAGTCGCCGTGATCGACACACTCGCGGATGTCGGCCAGCGACTCGGTGGTCTGCGCCTTCCACGCGCGGTCGTTGCCGAGCATGATCTTGAGGAGTTCGTCGTTCTTGCGGGTCATCCACTTGATCAAAAAGACAAACATCGCGCCGTAGCCAGCCATCGCGCCGCCAATCAAGGCGAGTAGCTCGTAGACGAATTTCGATTCCATTGTCATATCCCCCTATGCGATCCGCAGGATCGCCTTTTCGAAGTACTCGATAACGAGGTTGGTTTTTTGCTCGGCTGTGAGAACGCCCCACGCGGCGGCGGCTGTACCGCTGATTTCCTTGACGCGAGCGTCCCGCGCGAGTTCAGCCGAGGAGACGACGGTCGGTGTGGCCTGGACGACCGCGATCTGTCCGGTCTGGACGTCGCGGGCGATAGACGCGGCGGTTTTGTACTGAGCGTGGAACGTTGCATCGTCCGCCTGGATGACGTGCCAACCCTCGGTGGACTGAGCACCGGCCCGGGCTTTCGCCCGATCCAGCATCTCCTCGTCGGAAGGTATCTCCGCGAGAGGCCGCAGGCGCGTCCGGATCACCAGGTTGCCCGCATCGTCGAACACGAATTTCACCGGCATGGCGGTTCCTCCTTATACATAGCCGCCGAGGTCGGGGCTCGCGAGAATCATCACGTAGAAGTTGGCGCGGCCGCCCTTGTAGGTGCTCGCGTCGAAGATGCCGTCCCAAGACGAGTGGGCGTAGGCGATCCACAGTTCGCCGTCATAGTCCTCGGCGAAGATGCGCCATCCCTGCGTGCCCGCGTCCTGGCTTCCGCCGGGGATATAGGCCATCGCGGCGCTCCAGTCGGTCGGCTGATCGGACCAACCGTTTTCCGAGAAATCGATCCCGGCTTCGGTGTAGACCTGGCTCAGGTTCATGCGGAAGTTGCCGTAGGCCTCACCGCCCGCCGTCGCGCCCCAGGTCCCTTTGTCGGTGCCGTTCGGCATGAAGTTGGCGGCGTCGTACAGCGAGTAGCGCGACGTGGTGAGCACAGTGAGGATGCGATCCCGGAAGTCGATGCTGGTGTCGATCTTGCGATACTCGGCCAGGGTTCCTGCGCTGTTCTGTCCGACGGACGTGCTCGACGTAAAGTAGACGTGGTCCGCATTCACTGCATGGACGATCCGCTTATGCGTCTCCATGTCCTCGGTGTTCCAGAAGGTGACGGTCATCCCGGTTTCGAAGACCGAGGCGAACGTCGCGTCCACCATCCGGCAGTAGCCGCGCGTCTGGCCGTCGTAAGTGGTCGTGCCGCATCCCGCGACCTTGCCGATTGCAAGCACGCCTTCCCAGGCCAGGCTCGCGCCGCCCATTGTCGTGAAGCCCGGATCGTAGTGGTCCTCGGCATGGCGGAAGACGTTGCGCCGGTCGGGAAAGCTGATGAGGTTTCGCTTGTCGGAATTGGCGGTGATCGCACCGTCCGAAACATGGAGCTTGCGGATCGGCACGCTGCCGACCCATCCGTCCTGCGTCGTAACCAAACCGCCATCACCGTCGACCGAGATGTACCAGTCGCCGTCGGTGCCGGTCACCGGCGCGGAATAGCCGCCGCTCGCGTAAACGACCTGGCCGTTTCGCAGGACGTAACCGGAATCGAAATGCAACCGAAGGCCTTCCCCGGAGAAATACACCGCGCCCAGATAATCAAGGCCCGACAACACGCCATCGCCATGAATGCGGTCGCGGGCGGTGTCAATTTCGGACTTGCGGTAATAGCGGACATCATGATCGCCGTTCGAACCGCCTGTGTCCGGCATGTTGGTCAAGTCCGTATGGCTGATCTTTTCCTGCAAGGCGGCCGTCTTGATCGAGCCGTCGTTGTTGAGGGACACATCCAGGCGCTCGTCGACCGTGGCCTTGCTGCCGCGCGCCGCCTCCACCTCGTCCAGGACGTCATCGAGAATCCCGACGCGGCGATAGGTGCCGTCGTTGTTGATGGACACATCGAGCCGCGCATCGAGACTGACCGCCGATCCGCGCGCCGCCTCCACCTCGTCCATGACCTGGTCGAGGAAACCAGTGCGCTTGTAGGTGCCGTCCTCGTTGAGAGAGATGTCGAGCCGCGCATCGAGCGAGGTCTTGCTGCCCCGCGCGGCGATGACCTCCTGGGCCAGCGCGACCAATTCCGTAAACCCCTGGGGCGTCAGTTCCATCACGCGGGTCCAGGTGATGATGGAGCCGTCCGGCACGTTGCCCGCGTGGACGAACACCCGCAGCCCCGGTGCGACGGACATCGCCGGGGCCGCATTCGGTGTGATGGCGACGAGCAGGGCCATCTTCGCGCCGAAGACGATCCGCCAGGCGCTCGCCGCGTCGTCCCACGCGCAGTTGTATTTGAACTGAGTGACGAAATTGAGGATGTCGGTGTAGCGCACGCCGCCTGCCGGAATGAAGCAATAGGCCAACGGGACGCAGTTGGGCGGCAACGCGGGAAGCGTCGGCGTGTTGCCCGCCTCGCCCTGAATAATCGCGTACATCGCCACGGGGGGCGGCACGGAGCGCAAATAACGATGCTCGCAGACCACCAGGTCCCAACGCGGATGCGCCTCTTCATTCGGCGGGATCGGGAGCGCGTCGATGATCGGCTCTGTCTCTTCGATCCGGCAGAAATCGCCCGTCACTAGCACGCCGCGCCTGATCGTGATGGTCGTTTGCGGCGGATCGGTGCCGAGCGTCACCTCGAAACCCTGCTTCACGCCCGGCTCGATGATGCCTTCCCATCGATGGTTCAGAAGTTCGGTGTCCTCGGGGTCGCGGTATTGGAAGGAAATTTTCTGCGTCATGGCAGTCTCCACGAATCAAATTTCGATGCGTTATCAAGAAGGTGGTCGCCGGTCGCCCGAATGGTCTGAATGCGTTCCGGGAAGGTCAGCCCCTCTTCGAGACTGAAATCCCATCCATCAAAAGTCCGGAGCGGCAGTTCAATCACGTAGACGGCCCGTGCATGCGCCGGGCGGTTGCGGTCCACCTCGCGGTAGAGTTCGTCCTGCGTGACGGTGATCGGGCGCCCCGCGTTCCAGAGGCGCACGACGAACTCGGCCCAGTAGCGCCGGGTGATCGTCCAGACCTCGACCACCTGCGCACCGAAGCCCAGGTCGACAAGCATCTGCACCATGTGCGGCTTGGTGCCGACCTTCTGTTTGCGCGCCGCCGCCTGGAAGATGCGCTGCCGATAGGCGGTGTCCGTTTCGCTATCAAACCGCCGCGTCTCGCGCTCCTCGCCCAGGTCATCCAGATGCTCGCCCTCGGCGGTCTCGACCGTGTGCTGGGCGCGCATGCTGACAATCTCGGCCTTGGAGGCGTCGAGCGTTTCACCCTGGATCGTGACGAGATTCCAGGTCGTCGACGCGGCAGGATCGACGGCGCCCTTTTTTTTGAGGAAGCCGGGCAGCAACCACCACAGATATTCGCCGATCGCGCTCATGCCACGGCTCCTTCAAACCGGATCGCGAGTGTCCGGATGGTCGGCAGTTCGTCGGTGTCCACGTCGATATCAGCGACTGGCGAAACGAACCGGACGTCGTACACGCCGTCCACGCTCATGACGATCTCGACCAGTTGGTTGAAGACGATCTGTTTGCCCACGCCGAGCGGCTCGATCCACGAGTAGGCCGGATCGCCCTGCGGGTTGAAATACGCCGCGAGCCGCCTGCGCACCTCGGCTTCAATGGTCGCCGTGGACACGTAGCGCCGGGGGATGATCGCCAGATCGAGGTCCACTTCGATCTCGTCGGGCGCGAGCACGAGCGCGTCCACGCACAGAGGCCGGTTCGCGTCGATGACGGCTTGGACAGCCGTAATAAGCCCCGGCGACGGCATGCCGCCCGCGCCGAGGATGTAGACGTTGACCGTGCCCTGGCCACGCGGATGCTGCGAGTTGACGAAGGCGCTCGTGACGCGCGGATCGGACAGCGCCCAGGAGATGTAGGCGCGTTCGGTGCTTCCCTGCGTAAGTTCCTCCCAAGCGAGGAAGCAACGGGCGCGAAGCGATGCATCATTTTCCGCGTCGGTCCCTTCGCTCGTGATCCAGTCGTCGCGGTTTTCGACGGTGTCCACGCCCCGGATGTGGATGGCGGTTTTCTGGATGGAGCCAGGCCCGACGTTGTGGGCCGCGCCGGTCTGCTCTGCGACGACCGCGACGGAAATCTCGGACGTCCCCGCCGCGAGGATCGCCTCGTTCTGCGTAAAATATCGATACGCCTTGCCTTCCTGGTCCTTGAGCGTCGAGACGATAGTTCCCGCCGGAATGACGATGTTTTCATTCCGGGGGACCGAGCGGACAAAGAACACCGTGCCCTCGGTCGCCTTCGCCGGGTGCCGCGTGACGCCGAATTCCTTGGCCTTGAGGTCGAGCCAGTAGCCTTCCGCCGTGGCGATGAATCCGGCCTTGAGGCAAGCGAGCGTCAGATCGCCTAGATCTGCGATGGCCGAGCCGAGGATTTCCACGAGCGTGCGGACGACGGACCCGACGTTGAAATTGGTGAGTTTCGTGCGGGCCGCGATCTTGGCCAGCATGTCGGCGACGATCTGGTCATAGGTGCGGATCATCATCGCGCCGCCTCCCGCGTGAAGATACGCGACACGTCGTCCAGGCCGTATTGCCAGACGAAGTTGAGCGGCACGATCTGGCCGTCGCTGATCGCATTGGCAGCGATGGCCACAGAAAGTTCGCGCTCCGAATACCTTTCCATATCGACCTGGACCGTTTCCGGCAGCAGGCGCGGCGCGACGGACGGATCGTTGACCAAGGCGTCGCGCACGGCGCGCTCAACGTGGCGCACGAACCCTGTCTTGTAATTTTCACCGAAGAGCCGCCCGATGCCCGCGCCGTATTCGGGATGACCGAACAGGTCGCCCGGCAACGTCTCCAGCAGATCCGCGATGTCCTGGAGCAGACAGACCGAGCCGCGCGGGGTGAGCGCCAGATCGCCGGTAATGGAAACTGCGAGGTCGCCATCGGCGTCGAGCAGCAGGTCGCATCCGAGGTTCGGATAAAGATAGCTGGTCACCACCGACGGCTGATCCACCGGCGCGGCGTTCTCCAGATAGTTGTCGAAATACGCCTCGACGGGATTTCCGCAGCACAGGGCGAGCAGCATCGACTGCGCATCGGCGGTCGATCCGTCAACCTGCGACATGGACCGATAGCCAGATCCGTCGAGCAGATCGGCTTCGGTCCTCCAGGTGCTGCCGCCGCGTGTGATGCGAAGCCGCGCCGCCTGGCGCGTGATGCCCGGCGTCAGCTGGATCGCGCCGACACCGCCGATCCCGTTTTGGACGCGCACGTGCGCGAGCACGAGGTCGAGCGCCCCGAATTTGAACAGCCCGATGATTTCCGGGGACTCGTGCAACGGGCCGAGCACGATCACGGCCCATCCAAATGGCAGCGCCGGGCCGAGAGTGATCGTGGCGTCGAGGTCCACGACCAGACTGAAGTCGCCGGTGAGGGCCGTGCGCCGCAGCACGCCCGCCATGCCGGGTTGAACCATCGAGCCGCTCGTCGCATGGAGATTAAGACGACCGCCGACGAGGGAGATGGAGTTCGCGCCCTGGACGACGGATTCCCAGGCCGCCGGATCGAGCGTCGCGCCACTGAAGGTGTCGATGAAGCCCATCTCACACCCCCAGGAAGCTGGCCAACGGCCCGAAGTCCGCGCCGCCCGCGAGCAGGCACGCGCCGAACACGAACGAATCGGCGGGCAGCGGGAAGGAGTCGTCGGCCTCGGTGATGGCCTCGTAGAGACCGGGGAAGCCGGTGGACGATTCGACCTTGAGGACGAACAACCCCGTGAGCGTGAGGATCGCCATGATGCGTTCGATAAGGTCGGTGATCATCTGGGCGATCTGGCGCAGCTTCTGGGCACGCTTTTTGAGGATTTCCGCGAGTTCCTGGAGCAGGGCGAGGAAGCCGTCGGCCATGCGCAGCAGGCCGCAAATCTTTTTGACGAGCGCATCGACTTCCTCGAGGAACGGAATGATCTCGACGAGCGTGAGGCTCGACCAGTCCGGCGCGGTCGGTAATCGGTTGTTTGCGGCGGCCGCGCTGCCTGTCATGGCGACCGGCGACCCCTTGGCGAAGTCCTGCGGCAGCGGATCGGTCAGCACGAAGGTGCGCGTCGCCTTATCGATGGACTTGATGTAGGTGAATGACGGCAACGCAACCGCGAGCGGGCCGACGACAATCCAGTCGTCCTCGGCGAAGCCGGTGATGTCCTTGACCACGATACTGCGGTCGCCTTTCTTGGCGTCGGCGTCGAGGATGGTGACGACGAAACGGTCCCAGGCGTCCTCGAACGCCTTGATGCCCAGCAGTTCGCCAATGGCGCGGATCAGCATGAGGAAGCCGTCGAGCGACGGCGTGCCCGCGACCAAGAAGATCGCGCCGACCTCGGCGTTGTCCGAGAACACGGGCCGCGCGATGTCGCCCAGGTCGTCAAGTGATTTCTTCCACCGCGCCTGCCAACCGGGCCAACCATAAGCGACGGCGGTCGTGCCGAGCGGCAGGTCCTCGGGCTTCACGTCGCCTTCGCGGATGTCCGCGCCGTGGGCTTCGCCCTCGGCCATCGCCTGCTTGATCTTGTCCCAATCGAAAGAGCGCACCTGGTAGAAGGGCCAGCCCGCGCAGTCGTAATAGAAGTAGAGACCGGTATGCAGTACGTCGGACATCGTCTCTTCGAGGAGCGTGATAAGTTCCTGAATCACGGCGCGCAGCGGGTCGGTGACGTCCACCAGCAGGTTCGCCAGCGTCTCAATGGCAGAGGCGATGGTCTCGGCGGTCGCGCCGATCTGTTCGCAGACGTTTCCCACCTGCTCAGTCGCCTCGGCGACCGGCCCCGGAAAGAGCGCCTGCAGATTGAACTCAGCCCACGTGCTCACGGTGCTTCACTCCGTTCGCAGGCTTGCGGCCTGGGGCCTGTGGCTTGCGGTCGGAAGTACGCCGCCGTCTTCGCCATGCCCTCGATGCGCTGCATTTCCTGCGCGAGGTATTCACGTTGAATCGTCTCCACGAGTTCCGCGATGCGCCGCAGACGCGGGATGAATCCCGACGCATCCGGCTTTTTCCACATCGCTTTCTTGCTCATTCCCTCAAGCCTCATTTCCTCAAGCCCCAATCCTTCCCTTACGGCACCGCGAAGAACTGCCGCAGCGACAGCGACGCGGTGATAGCCGACAACAGCGCGCCCACCGCCAGGCCGACGGCGGTTGCAAACGTGCCGAGCGCCCCGGCGATCTGCGAACCGATGACGGGATTGGGTCCGGAGAACGCCCCCGCGAGCGTGGCCAGTGCCGTGGTGATGGCCGTCGTGTAAGTGGTGAACGCCGTGGCCAGCAGCGTCCCGTTGACCATCGGCGCGGATGCGCCGGGGATGAATATTCCGCCCCAGCAGTTGATCATGGGCGGCGGGCTGCCGATCTGGATCGCGGCGGGCATGGGTACGCCCATCGCGTTGGCGACCATGATGTCCAGGTTGCCGCCGACCAGGACCTGCTTGGATTTGGCCACGGCTTCGAAGTCCGCGCCGAGCACCTTGGTCTTGCGATCCGAACCGACCGTGACGCTCTGCAGGCCGTCGATATCGACCGTCTGCCCGCCCTCAACCCGCTGGACGTGGTTGCCCATGACCTGGGCGAGCGTCGCGGCCGACTTCAATTTCAGGTAGTTCTCGTCCTCCGGATCGTCGAACGTGGCCGCGTCGTCGAGCACGCCGTGGACCGCCGTCTCGCCTTTTTCCAGGACGCGCACCGACTTGCCTTTGACGGTCGTTGTCGCTTTGCGTCCGACGATGACGTTCCGGTTCTCGCCGATGGTCTCGGCGACCGAACCGTCAACCGATTTTGCTTCTGAGCCGGTGACAGCGGTTTTCAGGTTGTAGCCGTTGACGATGATCTCGCCGGTCTGCGGCTTGAGCTTGATGCACTGGCCGACGCGGTCGGTGATGACAATCATCCCGACCTTGGCCCCGACTGGCGTTCGGCTTTGGATCAAGACCGACCCGTCCACATACGGGTTGGTCGGATCGCCGCCCCAGAACGCAACCGAGACCTCGCTGTCCACTTCCGGGAGCGCGAAAATGCCCCAACCATCCATCGCCATCGGCGACTTCACGGGGATGAAGGGCAGCGAAAGAACCTCGTCGTTATCGCCGGGAATCTCCACGTCGACGCGGTAGTCGTCCTCGTAGACTTTCGTCACCACGCCCGAAAGCGACAGGCGCATGTGCGAACGCAGGTCCGGAGCGAGCTTTTCGACGAGGCTTTTGAGTTCCTGCTCAAGACTCATCCACGCGCTCCATCTTGAGGAAGGTCCGGCTCCCGCCCTTCGGCGCGAGAAAATGCCGCACAGCCATGACGTAGAAATCGGCGATCTCGCCCAGGCGGTCGGTCACCGTGACGACCGTGGAATGACGCACCGGCATACCAACGGTGAACAGCGTGGAGGTGCCGGAAACCTTCAGATCGCAATCGAGGATGTTCCGCCCGTAAACGAACTCGAACGACGGCTCCTGCTCCAGGTCGCGCGGCTCCCAGCGGAACGCGCCGGTCTCGTCCACGAAGAAATCGTGGGGCAGTCCGGTGCGGTCGTTGATCATCTTGACCGCCTGCCAGACTGTGTTGCGGTAAAGGGGAAGCCGGTCGAGCACGTCCTCGATCTCGGTGACCAGAGAAACATCGATGCCCAGGTCACCCACCATCTTCCTGATGACCGAGGTGGGCGTTTCATCCTGGAACGTGATCGTCAATTTCGTTTCGAAGAGCAGGCGCATCGCATCCGCGCCGAAGACGGTGAGCCGCTTTTTGGGCAATACGTCGACCACGGTGCCGGTGAAGATCGTCTCCAGGTCGTAGCCTTTGTAGCCGTGGCGCACGACGAGCGGCGCGTCCTTTGCGATCTTTTTCGCCAGGGCGCCCGGCAGATCGGGTAGCACGATCTCGCAGGTGTCGGCGGTCGGCTCGCGGGAGGACCAGACGCTCATGCCTGCGATGGCCGTGAGGGTCAGATCGCCGAGAGCGACTTCCGTTTTCGGGCCGAGGTAGTTGATGGACTGCGGCTGCATCACTGCGCCCCCGGTCTGCCGGGCCCGCCGCCGCCCATCGCGTCGCGCTTGCCCTGGTTGAAGGCATCGCGCAGCGCGGAATCTTCCGAACTGTGCCCCGCGGCGTCGTCCGCGCCGCTCGCATCGGGGTTGCCGCCGCCGGAACCGGAGCCGCTTCCCGATCCGCCTCCACTTCCGGAGTCGCCGCTTCCACCACCACCACCGGACCCGCCGCCCGATCCGCTGCCGCCACTACCGCCGCGATCATCGACGGCCGCTTCGATGGGTTCGAACTCAGTCAGCGAAACCGTGACATCGAGTTGGTCCGTTCCTTCAGCGTCGGAAATCTCCAGGCCCTTGAAGAGCACGGTCTGGATGCGACAGGCGTCGGTGAGCGGGCTTTGGATCGAGAACACGCGGGGCAGAGAATCCGCGTTGTCGCGCTTGCGGAAGGCGTCCTGGAGGACGGCGTATTTCTCCAGCGCGGTATCGCCGTCATCGTCGGAGAACAAACGCAATCCAATGCTGATCTCGCTGTCCTGGTAGCCGACGGCCTGCTTGATTTTTCCCGAACGACCTGGCGCCTCGACCTCGTCGATACGCACTTCCTGGCGCACGCGCATCTGGCCGTGCGGCACCGGAAACTCGAACAGGACATTGGCGATATCCGGCGTGCCGTCCGATTTCACGTCCCCCAGCTTCACGTAGGTCGGCCCGTCGTTGGTGTAATCATCCGGCATAGGCCGCCCCCCATCGCCGGTTGAGCCGGGCGAACAATTCCTCTAGCCGCGTCTCCAGATCGTCGACCGCTTCGGCCCCGCTATTCACGTTGATGACGATGGCCCCGCGTTCGACTACCAGGGAGTTGCCGGAACTGGCGGGTGCGGATTCAGACCTCTGCCGTGGCGTGGGCATCTCGATAGCGCCCGGCGCCAACGTCACATCTTTCAGCGCGGTCTCCACGCCACGCATCGGGGCATCCGATTCCTGGACGAGACCCTTGGTAAAGGTCGGGAAGAACGCCTTGCCGGAAGCGGTCAGATCGGAGAGCGGGCCGCGCCGGGCATCCGAGCCGGGCAGCAGGTCCCGAATCCATCCCAGCACTTTGGTGACGCCGCCTTTCAGCGACTCCCAGGTCGCCATAATGCCGTCCCTGAAGGCGGTCATGAGGCCGACGCCCGCGTCGTAGAAGATCGTGCCCAGGCCGGAAAACCATCCGAAGACCGCGCCGAAGTAGCCTTTGATCCCCTCCCAGACGTTCACGAACATCTGCTTGATGGTTTCCCACGCGCCCGCCCAGTCACCGGTGAGGATCTGCATGCCCGCCTTGAAAATCCCGCTGACGATGGACCACCCGATGAACACGATGTTCTTGATCATGTTGAAGACCGTGGCGATGGTGAGTTTCACGAACTCCCACGAGGCCACGGTGACGGTCTTGATCACGCCCCAGGCGAATACGAGATATCCTTTAAGGAAGGCGATGGCCGGAACGAGATAGGCGTAGACGATCTTGCCGAAGCCGACGAGGTACGTGCTGACGAGCGGCCAGACCTCGGCGGTGTAGGCACTGACCATCTGCCAGGCGCTGGTCAGCGTCCCGACAAGATACCCGACGCCGTAGGCGACCGAGATCAGCGCCGGCATGAATGTGGTTTTAAGCGCCGCGCCCACACGGGCGACCATGTTCCGGAAAGTTTCACTGCGCTTGTAGAGGAGATAGATGCCCACGCCGAGGGCGACGACGCCCAGGATCACGAGCCCCACCGGATTCAGAAAGAGCGACAACAACGCGCGGCCTACGGCCATGATGCCCGTTTTCAATACGGTCATGAGGCCGCCAGCTTTGGCGACCGCGGCGGATAGCGACAAAACCGAACTGATCGTCCCAGCGAAACTGCCCGCGAGATACAGCGCGCCGCCGCCGAGCACGAGGATGGCCGTGGAGGCCAGCGCCAGCGTGCCGACGACCTTTACGAGCGTCGGATGCTCCTTGGCGAACGCCTTGAAGCCTTGCGCCGCCCGGCCAAGCCACTCTGCGGCCGAGCGCAGATTCGGCAGCATGGCGTCGCCGAGAATCCCCGCCGCGCCCTTGATGTTGTTCCACGCGATTTTGGCCTGCGCGCCGAGCGAATCTTCTTGCAACGCGACCATCCCCATCGCCGTGCCGGACGTTTTCGCGGCAGCAGTCAGATCCTTGAGCGCTCCCTCCTGGCCAATCATCAGCTGCACAGCCCGGCCCGCCTCGTCCCCGAACACTTCCGAGATTTCGGCCATCTCCTTGACCGAGATTCCGTTCGCCGCGTACCGCTTCGTCAGTTGCGAGACGATGTCGCCCAGAGGCAGGAGCCGTCCGCTCGCGTCCGATACCGCGAGGCCCATCTTCTCGGCGGCTTTCGGAAGCTGGCGCAGCACCGCCGACAATGCCGTGCCCGCCATTTCCGCCGGAAGGCCGCGCGTCGAGAGCAGGCCCACCGCCGCTGAGGTCTCCTGGATAGTGAGGCCCGCGTTGGCCGCCGTGCCCATGACGGATTTGAGCGCCGCGCCCAGTTCCGGCAGCGTGATCTTTGCGCCCTTCACGACGGCGGCGAAGCTGTCCATGATGGCATTCGCCCGTTCGCCGATCGGCAGATTCGCCAACTGCGCTTCGCCGAAGGTCTTGAGCGCCTTGGCCATCATCGCCGACGACTCGGCGGCCTCGGCCCGCGTCGCGGTGGAGAGCGCCATCGTCTGGTTGGCGACCTCGTTGACCTGGTTCACGTCCAGGCCCGCCGAGGCCAGGTCGTACATCGCGTCGCTGACTTCCTTGGCCGACTGGACGTGCTTCGAGGACCACTCCTGCGCGACTTGCTTGGCCGCCAGCATTCCGGTCTTCATGTCCTTGAACGAGCCGTCCATCGGGAGGGTGGAAACAGAAGACAGATTCGCCAGCGACTCTTCGAGACGCATGGCGGGCGCGACCGCTCCCGCGAGCGCCGACCCCAAGGCCACGCCCACGCCGAGCATCTTCGCGCCCGCCGACTTCATCTGCTCGCCCGCCTTCTTGAAGTTCTCCACCGATCCGGTCGCCTTTTTCAGGACGGACGAAAGCTCGTCCGAGCCGACGAGTCGGACTTTGATCTGGTGAAGAATTCCTTGACCGGCGGGCATGGGGTCAGACCTTCGGCGCGTACTTGAGAATGAGCGGGATCAGCGTGGCCAGTTCCTTCAGCACCTCGGCCACATCCGCCGCGATCTTCGCGGCCTCGCTCTTGTCGACCTTGCCGTCGGCGAGCGACTGCTTGAGGTCTTTCACCAGGTTCATGGTGTCCGTGACGATGCCCATGCGTTACCTCCGTTTGTTGGACGTTTTAGGTCGGTTCTTCCGGGCGGCCTTCTCCTCGAGGTCCGCGAGGTACTGGACACTGGCCAGCGCCTCGATCACGTCCTCGGGCAAAAGCGCGTCCACATCGGAAAATCGCCATCCGAACCGGTCGCAGATATGGGCGCGGGCCTGCCGGTACCAGGAGGCATCGACCTCCCGCCGCGCCCGGTTCAGACGTTTTTTAAGGTCACCCCGTCAGTCACGAATCCGAGGCCCTTCTGAATCTGCTGGGCCAGGATCACGACCTTGCCGGGGTCCATCTGCAAATCGATCTGCTCGTAGGTGAGCTTGGGATGGACCAGGAACTTCTGGACGAGAATTTCGTTCGCGGTGACCTCATCCTTCACCGCGCCAATGAGCCGCTTGTACTCGTTCCATGCGCACTTGCGGGCGAGGTAGATTTCCTCGTCGCCGGGAATGCCGATGTGGAACAAGCGCGCCTCGGGATATTCCGCGCGCACAATGGCGATGGCCGCCTGCAGTCTGTCGTCCATTTTTCCTCCTACACCATGCCTTCGCCCCAAATGGCGAGGCCGCTACACTTCTTGCCCACCGCCGAGTCGTCGAAGGCGAAGCCCTCTTCGACGTCGGTGAACTCGAAGCCGGTGAACTTCTTGATCTTCTGGATGCCGTTTTTCGCCGGGTAAACGATCAGGACCGTGGCGTTCTTGATATCGAGGAGCGATGCGTATTCGGTCCCGTTGATCTTGACCACCTTGAGTTGCGTGGTCTTCGAGCGCGGCGCGTTCGTCGGCTCCTCGACGACGGACTGGTTCAATTCCTTGACCTCGAAGTCCAGTTCAAACTTCCGCTTGCCGCGCCCCATTGCATGGGCCTTCACGAACCCCGCGCCGTAGATCGGCTCCTTGTCCTGGGACTCCTTGTACGAGCAATTCTGCAGGGCCATGATCTTGATGCCCTCGACGAGCAGTGAGATTTCCTCCCCCGCGTAACCGCTGATGTATTCCTCGTTGGCCATCGCCTATTCCTCCGTCACTTCAGGAAGACCTTCGTGTAAATCTTTTCCATCGCCCGCAGCGGCTGGATGCCCAGGCTCACGTACACGTCGCCGAGGAGCCGGTCGTTCTCGGAAGAAACCGCCTCGATCTCGTAGTCGTCGATCTGGCCGTGGTCCTCCATGACGTCCAGCGGCCGCGACATGAAGGATTCGAGCAGCCGCAGGCCGTTTCCTTCCTCGTCGTTCTCTTCGCCGACCAGGGGCTGAGCCGCCTCGCGGGCCGCCTTGCCGCCGTAGTAGACCGCGCGCAGGTCGTTGACCCTTGAGTAGTCCGATGCGGGCGGGGCCGCCGTGAGCGAATGGGCGATGATGTAACCGCGCCCCGGTTTGAGCCGCACGCAGTTCACGCGGGCCTGGATCAGCTGCTGGATGTGGCCGGGCGAGAATTCCGGGACGAGCCGCAGGATGTTCGGCACTTGCTTGTTGATCAGCGACTGCTGCACTTCGAGCGAGGCCATCACGCCCGCGCAGGCCGAGGTGAGCGATCCCGCCGTGTAGCGCACGCCGTCGCTGCCCATGAATTCCGATCCGCCCGCGAAGACGACGCCGTTTTTGTTGGCCACAGTCGCCATGCGCGACACGATGGAATCGACGTAGGCTTGGAGATCACCCACGTATCCCGTGGAGCCAATCTCGTTATTGGACGAGAACGCCGGGCATTCCAGGACCGCGAATCGCTCGGACAAAAAGACGTCCAGCATCCGGTCGCAATGGACGAGAATCGAATTCCAGATGTCCGCGCCGGTCGCGCCGACGCAGTGGACCCACGAGATTTCCGTCCGCGCCTCGGTAAGTTCCAACGCATGGAGGTAATCGCCGTTCGTCGGATTGAGGCCATCCGAACCGCCGCCGAGCGTCTGCGGGTCATCGAAGTTGTCGAGTTCGCCTTCGGCCACGAACTGCGCCTCGACCAGACTCTGGCCGCCGGTGATAAGACCGGCGAGCGCCTGGTTGGTCCGCGCTCGAAACACGTATTGCTGCGGGTCGTCCTCGTTGCCGTCCCAGAGCGTCACCACCGTGTCGAAGATCATCTCCTCGATGGTGAAGCTGACGTCCTGAATCGGATGGGCCAGGTTGAAAGTCTGCGTGACGCTGCCGTCGTTCGGCGTGTTCGGCAGCGATGGGAAGCGGATGATCCGCCACGCGTCGTCCGCGTCGCGCAGGCACATTTGGAAGTCGCCGGTCAAAATGTTGAGCGTCAGGCCGGTCGCCTGATTCGAGTTGGTGATGCCCGCGATATCGATGGTGCGCATGATCGAGGACGGATCGCCGCCGGGACCGAAGGGGCCGATCTTGTAAATCTTCCGCGCGCCGGGATCGAGAAGAAACAGGCCGTCAGGCTGCGTCGGCTGACCACCCTGCACGAGGAAGCTGATGGAGCCGCCGGACACGGCGGGGTTCGTCATGCCGAGCGTTGCGTAATCGATGGTCTGGGCCGCTTCGGTCGGCTGCGCCGTGATCTGTTCGAAGACGTAGAGCTTCGTCGGCGTCGAGACCATGATCATCGAACCGTGCTCTTCGTTGATCATCACGAAGGGAATCGCCGTGATCTGCTCGACCGTGATGACGGTCGAAAGGTCCATGTTGTGTTCGGGAATGAGCGTGCCGTCCGCGTCGAAGTGGCGCAGAATCTCGTGGCCGTCCGCGTCGGTGCCGCCGACCCAGACCGACAGGAAATGATCGTTTTCCGGATCGTCGCCGAACTGAATCGCGCAACCCCGCGCCGCCGTGAAATGCGCCGAGAGGTCGACGCTGCGCTCCTGCTGGCCGTCCTCGTCGAGCAACACGAGCGTGTTCGCGGCCGCGTTCAGATACCAGGTATTCGCAATAAGTTCCGCGATCTCCTGGCCGACCGTGGCGTTCACGCGGTTCCAGTAGTCGCCCGCTTCGAGCGCGACCAGTCGAATGCCTGTGCCGCCGCTTTTGCGATTCAAATTAAGCGACGCCTTGCTGGTCTGCCCGACGCGCCAGACGTAGATCGTCGAACTGCCCGCGTCGAACGCCTCTTCAATCGACTTGAGCAGCGGGCCGCCGCGAAACACCTGCTTCGCCTGCGCCTTGGCGTCCGGCCCGGAGAACACATACAGCCGGTTGGCCAGGCCCCCCATCGCCGCGCCGATCTTGGCCTCGACGTTGGCAAGCGACGGCGCGACCGCACCGATATGCCCATCCTCGTATTCGGTATAGGCGTCGGGGATGATCCTCGTGGTCGTCATGTCTTACCTCCCGCCCGCGGACGCGCCGAGCCAGGACTTCACCTTCCCGGCGAACTCGCTTCGCGTAATCCGCGTGCTTGGCGTCCAACCGAAGGCCGTCTTCAACCCCGCCAGGACCGGCGGCGAGATGCCTAGATCGGCCGCGAGCGTATCCACCGGCACCGCTGTCTCGGCCTTGCCGGTGATGGAAATCGTCAGCTTCGACAGGTCCGGTAGGACTGGAAGCGGCTTTTCGGGAACGTCCTTTTTCTTGGCCATGTTCATGCTCCATACGCGAGATGGACGCGCTCGATCCGGCTCGTCACGTCGCGTTCGCGGTAACGGCGATGCGTCACCGCATAGGTCAGGCTTTTTCTTGCCAGAAACGGCTCGCCGGTTTTGTCCGTAGGCAGATCGACCGTGGTCAGGTGCCGGATCGCCGTCACGCGCAAATCGTCGTGCGATACCGGATCGACGATGCGCGGCGGGTTCGGATCGAAGCGCCATGCCTCAAAAGCTGCCTCCACCGAGGCCGCCAATTCCTCCACCCGTTCTTCCGCGCTCTTGTCGGCGACGCCCGGCACCCACAGATCAATCCTCAGTGAGGTTTCCTGCGGCAGCACGCGGCCCTTTTTTACCACCATGCCGTCGCCGTCTTTGCGCCGGTAATCGCTCGCGCCGCACCCCAGGACCTGCGTGCTGCGATCCAGCACCGTGAAGGTCGCCAGCGGATAGCGGACGTCCTTGCCATCGGGGCGCCCGGCAAGAACGTTCAATTCGGCGATACGTTCGTGCAGGTATGCGGCGATGGCCCGGCGCAGTTTCATGTCGTTTCCTTCATCTGCGACTTGGCCTTGGCGAGCGCCGCCGCGACCGCCGCGTCCACGTTCTTTTGCGCGACCTTGCCTCCGACGAGAAACGCCGGTTCCAGAAAGGGCTGCGCCTTCGTACCCGGATGCTTCACTCGGCCCACTACCACCGGCTCGCCGGGCTTGCCCTTCTGGTAGCGCCGCTTGCCGCTCTTCGTCGTCACGTACCGGCCCTTGCTCCCGCCGACTTTGAAGGCGAGAGCCTCTTTCTCGCGCGGCTTGATGTCGTGCGGCCGCGATCCATATTCGACCGGCATGGCGTACTCGCTGTTCGTGCCGACCGAGCCTTCCTTGAAACCGTCGATTTCCGGCGTGATCGAAGCGCGCAGATTTCCGGTGTCCACCGGGCACCGGTGCTTGGCGTACTTCTCGATGGTCGTGACCGTGTCGGTCATGGCCGTTTTCAGTTCCTTCTCTAATGCGACGGAAAAGTCGCCCAGCGCCGCGCCGAGCGACTCCACCGCCGGAAGGTCAATCTGAATCACGCCGTCTTTCTTCATGGTTCCCTTTGGCGATTACACGCCCGCGAAGGTCAGATCGACGCTCTCGCCGCAGTTCACGAAACCGGAGCCCTGCGTCACGCCGCCGACCACGGTGACCGTGCCCGCGTCGGCAAAAGTCACTTCCAGGTCGAACTCACCCGT
The DNA here is from genome assembly GCA_019912885.1 of bacterium. Classification (NCBI taxonomy): domain Bacteria; species bacterium. Next base: position 8,742 of record JAIOHV010000140.1, on the reverse strand, counting down.
AGCCTCGTCGGTCTCGATGATGATGTCGTCCGAGTCCGCGCCGGACAGCACGGTCCCGTCGCCCGCCGAGACGATGTCCATCGTCGCGCCCTCGGTGCAGGTCAGACGGATGCGCTCCTTGGCCGCCAGGTCGTCGCCGAGCGCGTTCTGGAGCTTGAGCGTCACGGCGATCTTGTTGTCGGCTTCCGCGCCCGGCGTATCCCAGGTCACGACGGCCAGGTGATCGGCGAAGTCCTTCGCCAACTCCGAGGTGGTCACTTTCTGAACGGGTTTCACGGCATCCTGAATGGGCATGGTCTTTCTCCTTGGTCGTTACGGTTGATACGAGACATCGCAACCGGTGCGGGCATCGAGCATCGGACTCGATTGCGTCGACCCGGCGGCGAGTGAAACGGTGATGGACTCTTCACACACGATGGTCAGATCGAGGCGGCCCGTGGCGTCGGTGCGGGCAATGAGATCGTCCGTGCCGTCGCCGGACAGCGCCGTGCCCGCCTGACCGACGGACAGAGCCGCGCGTTCGTCGCAGGTCACACGCACGACGTGCGCCGCGCCGATGTTCTGGCCGAGCAGGTTGCGTATTTGCAGCGGCACCGAGCGCGTCGTGGGGTTCACAGTGGAAACGGTTCCCCACGAGACGACGGCAAATTTGTCCAGAAGACCGGCGGCCAGCTTCGCGGCGGTCACCGCGCCGTCCGGCAGTTCGGACCCCGGCCCGCCGACCTGGTCGATCACTTCCAGGTATCCGCCCTCGATGGCCGCCTGCAGATCGGCGGTAAGATTATCGGCCCACATCGCCGCGCCGGGGCGCAGCACCATCCCTTGACCGGGCACATCGATGGTGGTCGTCGAAATATTTCGCAGCTTGATCAGCATGGATTCATTCCTTGTATTCGCGCTCGAGGACGAGCGTTTTGTAGGCCCGCGCCCCGTACAGCGTGTGCGGCTCCACGTCGGTCACCCGGTAGCGCACGCCTTCGAATTCCAGAAAATCTCCCTCTTTCACGTCCGCGCCGAACTCCACATCGCTCGTCGCGTCCGCGCCTTCCTGTTCCAGGTTGTCCGGTCGCCCGTAATGGAATTCGACCGGCAGCGCCCCGGCGATCACAGTTTCCGCGCCCTCGCGCGGGCCGTAAAACTCTCCCGCACCGGCGACTTGCGACCGCGTGATCCGGCAGGTCGTGCCCTCGGCTTTGACCAGGCCGGTCGTCTCGCGTTCGATCACGCGCTTCTCGCGGTCAGTGATCAGTGGCATCGTTTCCCCACTTCGAAGATCTGCGGACGGATGTTGCCCACGTCGAGCAGTCCATCCGCCAGCGCCGGGTTGATCCGCGAAACCGCCTCACGGTAACGGGTCAACAGATCCTTTTCCAAATCACCCCACGCCTGCGCCTGCATGGTCTTGTCCACGCGTTTGTCGCCCGATCCGAACGAGAAGTTCGCGCTCGCCGCCGACCGCAGCATCGAGCAGCAGAAGGCGTGGGCGCGCAGCACCATCAGATCCGCGTCGTCGCCGGTCAAATCCGGCGCGATGTCATCCCCGGCGATCTGATACATGCGACCGATGTCCCGGTTCACCGCCAGGATCGCCCGCGTCAGCGCCCGCAGGACGTCGTTGTCCCCGAGCAGTTCACCCGCCGCGTCGCCGAGGTCGGTGCGGAGCAGGGCGAGGATGTCACTGACTTGCGTCATCGCCGCCCTCCAGCACCTTCAGCCGCCGCTTGATCGCTTCCAGCACCTTTTTGTTCTTGGCCTCTTCGAGCAGGGACCGCAGCAGATCGACATCCTGCAGGGAGTCCACCGCCGCGACCGCCTCGTGCGGGAGCAGGTCGTTGATGGGGAAGGCGAGCTTCGCCCGTACCGCCCCGAGCACCTCGACGAGGCCGTTCGCCACGGCCTTGAGCACCGTGCCCGTCACGCGGGTCACGTGAATCTTGCCGCCGGGATGGATCAACACCGCGCCGTCCTCGTGCGGCAGCGACAAATACGTTTTCGTCAGATTGCGAATGTCCGGCATGGCCGCCTCCTGCCTACGGGTTGATAACGACCTTCGCCAGAATTTCCGGACGGGTGATGCCCTGGGCGCACTCCATCCACACCAGCCAGCCCGTCTTGAATTTGAGCGCCTTGTAGACGCTTTCGGTCGAGAGCGCCTGGCGGATCGCCCACTTTCCGATCTCCTCGTCGGGGACGATGATGATCTCGTTTGGGTTCGCGGCCGCCGTGGTGAGGATGTTGGCGCCGCCGAACACCTTGTAGATGCCCTTCTGACGCAGTTCGAGCTTGGTCTGCGGGTCGATCCCCTGCCACGAACGCAGGTCGTTGAACCGCCTGCCGCGCATGATGATCGTGCCCGGCGCAAGCTCCAGGTCCTCGAGGATCGAGAGCGCTTCATTGAGCGCCTCTTCGGTCAGCTTCCCGCCGCTCGTCACCGTGACGGTGTTCTCCGGGGGCACCGCCGCGCTGATGATGGTGATGGTCCGCTTGTCGATCTCCTTGCGGATTTCATTGGCCGCTGCCTTCTGGATGTCGGTGAGCGTGCCGATGTTGCCGTGCTTGAGAACCGAGATATCCACCATCGGGGTCGAGTGAATCCGGTTGATCGGGAATTCGACCTCGTCCTCGCCCAGCACCGACTCCTGCGCCTCGCCGTTCCGGGAAATCCAGTACGCCTTCACCTTCGGCTTCTTCTGGTATTTGGCCGGTTCGCCCTTCGGCAGGTTCTGCTTCGTGAGCAGGAGCGAAGTGATCTCCTTGCGCTTGATCTCCATGTCGATGGGTGCGGCGATAGCGGTTGCGAGCGCTTTCAGGCCTTCCTCGGACGACACCGCCTCGCTCAAAAGCGCGGCCATCGCCTCCATGTATTCCTGGGAATGAACGTCGATTGCGGTCGTTTCCATGTGCCCCTCCTTAGACCAGCAGCTTGAACTTGAGCACGCCGCCGGACATCGAGATGGCCTGCGCCACGATGACATCCCCGGCTTGTGCGCCGTTCGTGAGGTTGTGGTTCGTGGCGTGGACCTTCAGCCGGTCGCCCGCCTGGATCGTGCCGGTGAAGTTGTCGGTCTCGTACACGCCGCCGCCGGTGTAGATGGTCGGCATCTCGCCCGACTTCACATCACGGAACAGAATGCCGAACGCGGGTTCTGTCGCGTCATCCGCCACGGCGAAGAGATCGCCGCCCACCAGCTTCATCACCGATCCGCACACCGCGTCGCCCTGGGCGAACCCGTCGCCGTAGGCGATCCCGGTGTCGTGCTTCACATCCAGATAGTGGCCCATGTCACGCTACCTCCTGGCTCACGTTGGCCTTGTAAGCCGCCATGAATCCGGTTCGCAGTTTCTCCTCGAGGTTCGCGGGCTTCTTGTCGTCCACGACGAGCGGATCGACCCCCGCGTCGGCCTTCATCCGGGGCCGCAGCGACGCCTCGGCTTTCTTCGTCAGATCTCCGGGCAGCGGCGGCTTGGCGGGGTCCTCTTTCTTGGGCGTGGTGAGCGAGTCGATGACTTGCTCGGTCGCCAGGATCGCCTCCTCGGTCAGCCCCGCCAGGCGTTTCAGTTCCGCCGTGCGCGCCTCGTCGTTCTCGAAGCTGCGGCCTTTGCCTTCCCACTTCTTGAGCACCGTTTCGGCCTTGGCCCGCCGCGCGGCCGCCGCCTGCTCGGTCTCCAGTTCCGAGATGCGCGTTTGCGCCTCCTCGAGTTGTTTCTTGAGTTTCTTGTTCTCCAGGCGCAGCTTTTTCAGTTCCGCGTCCGGACCGTCGGTCGACGGCTCCTCGGCCGGGACGTCTGTGCCGGGATCTTCCTGGTCCAGGAACTCGTCCTGGCCCTTGCTCTGCTTGGTCTTGTCGGCCATTCGATGTACCTCCGTTTTGCTGGCAACCTTCTTGATCCGCGCGTTTTCGTCCGCGCCCTTCTTGTCGAGCAGACCCACTCCGGTGAACACGACGCCGTGCAAAATCTCGAAGCACGGCTTGTTCTGATACGCGCCGCCCTTGTAGTTCTTGAGGTGGACGCAGTATTCCGCCTTGCTCTTGACCTTTTTTCCGCAGATCGAGCACTCGCCCTCGGCGTAATCGCACTCCATCGAGACCTGCTTGATGATCCCCTTGCGGACGAGCGCGTAAGCCTGGCGCGCCGCTTCGGTCACACCGGTGTAAATCTCTCCCACACACTCGATGCGGCTCTGCTCGCCGTCCTCGACGTATTCCGAGGACACGACGCCGCCGACGATGTCGCGGAAATCCTGGCTGTGGGCGACGTCGATCTTCGTGCCGACGACCGTCTGGTAGGCTCGGCGGCATTCCTCTTCGGTGAAGAAATCGCCGTTCTTATTGGCGCCTACGTGCGTCAGGATGAACGAGAACCGCTTGTCGCCCTCGTCGGTCTGCGCCTGCGCGATGAGCGACTTGGTGATGACCTGCCCGGTGATCCGGGTGTGGAAGTTGGCGTGGGTATTGGCCTGCGCCGCGAGCGGGCCGCTGGCCACGAAGAGCAGTTCCTGCGCGTCGGCACCGCCGCCCGGCGCGCCATAGCGGGCGATGTTGTACCGGACATCCATGCGCTTCACCGCAACCTGGCCGAAGCGCTTTTTGAGCATCTCGACGACTTCCGGCTCGCGGGGGAAAGCCTTGTCCCGGTAAGACATCAAGATTGACTTCGCGCGGGATTTATCGACGACGTCGCCGATCAGCGCCGCGATGGTCTCCTTGTTGTATTTGGTGCCGGACTCGTAATCGCGGCGGGCGTTGTCGCGGATCTGCTTCCCCGCCCACATGGTCATGAGGCCCTCGACGAAGTGCATCTTGCCTTCGTAATCGTTGGCCCCGAACTCGGTGATGTACGGCGGATCGGCGTAAACCAGGTCCACGTCGAGCTTGGGCAGGATCTCGCGAATCTCGCCGCAGAACGCCTTGCACAGCGTCCCCGAATCGAACACGAGATTGTTGATCTTGCGGACGTTCTTCACGAACAGATCCCGGAAATCCTCAATCGGGATCTCGCCCAGGCTCGTGTCGCGCTTGCTCTCGTCTTCGGGGCGTCCGGTCATGCCCTTCTTGCTGCGGCCGAATTCGCCGAACCGCGCCTTCGTCATGCAGGCGTAGCCCATCGCAAAAAGCGCGATGTCTTTCTTGTAGCCGGGGAGCTTCTGGGCGTTGGCCCAGGTGTTGTCGAGGAAATGGAGGATTTCCGGCGTGAAGTAGTAGTCGGTGAACGTCTTCTCGCAGAACTTCCCGGCGTCGGGGTTATCCGCGAGCAGCGCCTCGATCTCAGCATCGGAAACCGTCTCGGTCTTATTCTCCACAACGGCCCTGGCGATGTGCCACGGGTAGCGCATCAGGTCGCTCGCGTAGACCGTCAGCCCTTTGTGCTTGAAGAAGTACGCGACGTTCCCGCCGCCGGAAAACGCGTCCAGCATGGACTTCGCATCCTGCGGGCTGTTCTTCCAAATCCATTCCAGCGCGAAATACTTGCTGCCCATGTACGGCGAAACGCGGACCTTGTCGTCGGCCGCGAACGCCGACAGCAGATCGAGATCGCAGTCGCCCAGCGCAAACATTCCCAGTTCGTGGAAATCGGCGGCCTCGTCCAATTCCTGCGCTGCTTCTTTCGCCGAGCAAAGAAACAGGTGCTCCTTCGCGTTGCTGGCGTCGCCATGCTTGGCGCTGATCTGGTAGTGGTGGTCCTTGCTCTTAAGGGAAACATCGCGGCCCAAATCGGCGATGATCCGCTTGACCTCGTTCTCGGTCGGATAAGCCTGGTCGCGGTAACTGATGATCCAGTTCCGGATGTGCGTGCAGGCCCCGAGGAAATCCCTGAAGAAGTTGGCCGCGTTGGTCTTCGTCATCCCGGATTTCTCGATCCGGTAAATCTTGGTTTTGGTACCCTCCTTGATCTCCTTGCCGTCCCAATACGTCATCAGCCCTTCCACGAAGTGGTAGGACCGCTCGTAGTTCGTCTGCGAGAAGTGCGTCGCATACGGCGGGTCGAAGTACGCGAGATCGGCCTTCACCTGCGGGCCGACGTCCATGATGTCGGCGCACGCCGCCCTGCATGGTTGGCCGTTGTCAAAGGCGAGCGAGTTGATCGTATGGACGTTGTCGGTGAAGCGCTGCTTGAACCGCTCGGGGCTGTCCTGGCGGTCGCCGTGCGGGATGGTGGTCCCGAAATGCCCGAAGCCGCCCTTGCCGGTGATGCACGATTTGCCCAGTGCGAAGAGCGCGATGTCCCTCTTGAAGCCGTCCGTGGCGAGCTTGTCGATGTTGGCGCGGATGGAATCGATGATCCCGTGGACGCCGTCGGAGAAATAGATGCCCGCGAAGTGCTTGCGGACGAAGTCGCCCGCCTGCGAGTTGTCGGCCAGCAGCGCCGCGATCTCGTCGTCGGTGATCGTCTGGCCGGGGTTCTCGATGATCGCGCGGGCGATGTGGTAGCAATACCGCAGCTTGTCGTTCGCAGTGACCGCGAGGCCCTTCTGCTTGAACATGAAGCCGACGACCGACGAGCCGGAAAAGAGGTCGGCCACGGCGCGGGCGTCGTCCGGCGTGTTTTCCCAGATGAAATCGATCAGCTTCTGCTTGCTGCCGATGTAGTTCGTGACGTAGCGGCGCTGCTCGTCGGCGGCCTGAGCCGATAGCGCCTCGTCGCCGAAGAGCGCAAGCTCCGCTTCCGCTTCGAGCAGGAAGGTCAGCCGATTCATGTCCGTTTGCAGCGCCACGCTCGCTCCATAAAACAAAAAGCCCCGGCGAAGCCGAAGAACTCACCTTCTGTCACCGGCGGGCTCGGTTTTTCCGACAACCACACCGGTCTAAACGAAGGTTTTGCCTTCAGGCTTCACCGGGGCTCGATGTTTTCGACAACCCCGTGTGTCTATCTCGTTGTCAAAGGTCGATCGGCTTCAGACTCCGTTCGACCTTCACGTTGCAGAGCTTGCCACTCTGGAAACTGAGCGTCACCGTGCCGAAAAATCCCTCGGCAATGAGCTTTTCCAGATAGGCCATCAGCTTCTTCATGCGAGCAGAATATGGTTCCGTTTCGGATATGGCAAGTTCAAAAAATGGAAGTTTTCACCCCGCGTTACTTCCACCCCCAACGGCGGTCGCAACCTACTTTCGCTGTTCTCCACGAAGTCGTTCCCGAACAGCCTCAATGCACTTGCCGGAGCTTTCGTACTCCTCGGTCTCGACGGTCTCGCCGAACGCGCCGCGATAGGGCGACCGGCTCTCGCGCCAGTATTCCAGGAAGCCGGGATTCAAACACGGCTTGATGTCCTGCTCGACCCAGCCGTTGACGAGCCAGTTGACCTCGTCCTCGCGTTCCTCAAAGCCGGGAAGATATCCGGCGTCGAAACCTGTCGGCGTCACGACCCACAAGCCGCACGGCACATACGGATCAAGGCCCTTTTCAAAACGCTTCTCATCATAAACGTAGTCTATCATGTACCGCAGCTTCATCGGAACCGCGCCTCCACCATCTCCATGAATTCCCGGATCACACACTTTCGGCACTCCTCCACGCGCTTGGGCATGGCGTCGAGCCGCACGACGTAAGCTTTCCATTCGTCGGCAAGCTCCGGGTCTTCGCTCCAGTCGAGTTCGTTGATGACGATCTTGTTGCCGTCGTCGTCAAAGAGGCGACCCGCGTAAATCCGGCCATCGGGCGCCCGAAGCCATTCGATCTTCGTCACGAAGTGCAGGTGGTTGCCGTGCATGCTCGCCCCGAAGTCGACGAAGCCACGGTCGATCATGAGGACCGAGTAATTCCATGCCTTCACCGAACCGTCCGGCGCGAGATCGGGATGCGCGCCCAGCACCTCCAAGCGATAGGGATGGAACGTCAGGTTGTCGCCTTCCGGGAAATACACCCCGAACCAGAAGCCGTTCCTGGTGATCCCGTCGAGCGTCTCCTGCAGTTTGGCCGCTTCCGTTTTTACGTCGATCTTGCCCATTTCAGTAACTCGCAAACACGATGTCCTCAATCTTCCGGCCGTCCGGCAGATTCGAGATACCGCGCTTCTTGAAAGACATGAGAATTTCCATCCGCGCCTTCTGGGTCGGTGCGACGATGGCGTCCAGGTTGTCGACCAGAGTCACGGAGTATTTGAAAATCGTCTCGTCGCTCGCGTCGCGCTGGACAATCTTTTTCCATTGGTCGACCTGCGACTTGCGGAGCCGCCGAACCGTGTCGCCGGTGCAACGTCCGTATTTGTCGTTATCATACGTGATCGAGTCCATCCGGCGCAGCAGGTTCTTCTTGAAGTACAATCCGACACTGCCGGGATTCGCCTTCGTCGGCGTCGTGCGGATGCGCGTGAAAAAATACGTCCCGCCGCCGGACTCCATGTCGGCGACCGGCGACATGCCGCCCGGCGTGAGTCCGATCCGCATCTTCTCGACCGTGGAGACCATCGCACCGTTGTTCTCCAGGGCCGTTTCCACGAATTTCGCCATGTCGTTGTTGTGGGTCAGCGTGTGGCGAAGTGAGTAGCCGCTCATCTGCCGCTCCAGGTCGTTGTCGGTCAGGTCGAAACGCATCTGGACTCGGCGTCCCGCGCCTTCGAGCTTGCCGTGCGTCGCCTGCTGGAACTGCCCGAACGGATCGTAATGCGGTAGCGCGGTCACGTCCGGCACGCCCAGTTCCGTGCTCCAGAAATCGCGCATGGCCCGCACCTGCTCCTGCTTCGTTTTGTTTTTCATCGAGGTCAGCACCTTCTTGAAGCGCGGCGAGTTGTCGATGCTCTGGATG